>JALRDM010000233.1 GCA_023262195.1 Salibacteraceae bacterium
CGGGGAATCAATTATTATTCATAAATCTGACTTGCTAGACAATAACAAAACATTATCAGAAGTACGCACAAAAACTGGTTCTGGAAAAATCTCAATCAACGGCAGAAAAAAAGTTGAAAATCTTGAAAAAGAATTTCAGGATATTTTTGGTTTATTTGTCCAGGTATCTAGTTGGTATAGATCTGATGACGGTACGGAATATTGGCTCCAATCGTCTGCTACTGACCATTGGAATTTGACATTCCAAAATAAATGGAGCTTAGAACACACCAGAAACCCTCCCAAAAAAGATTGGTGATAATATCCCCGGTATTTTTGAGCACTTGGAATCGATTCCTGGAGCAAAAGAAGCTATTCATCAACTCCACTTATCAAATAAGTATGACTTATTCATACTAACAACCGCACCATGGGACAATCCTTCAGCTTGGATGCACAAGCGCTTATGGATAGAGAAACACTTTGGAGTGATCTTCTTTAAAAAAGTGATTATCCCCCACAGAAAGGATTTACTCATTGGAGATTATTTAATCGATGACCGCACTGCTAATGGTGCGGGTAACTTTAAGGGAACTCATCTTCATTTTGGGTGGGACTATATTAACTCAAGGTTTAATAAATATCGTGACTGGACTGCCGTTTTAAATTATTTTGAAAAAAACGGGTAAGTCTTATTTCTTGCCTTCTAAATTTATATTTTGAGATATTTAACTAAATCACGATTCAAATTAGGGCTCGAATGCCCGAATAAACTTTTTTATACCAAAAAAGATGAATATGCTAATCAAAAAGACGAAAATCCTTTTTTAAATGCCTTAGCCTCTGGTGGGTTTCAGGTGGAAGAATTAGCACGATTGCATTATCCTAATGGGCATTTGGTCGAGGATGCTCAAGGTGATAAGTATGACTATGAGCTAAAAGTAGAAGAAACTATTCAATTGCTTCAAAATGAAAATGTGGTTATTTATGAGGCTGCTTTTAAGTATGAAAATCTATTTATTCGCGTTGATATATTAGAAAAAAGAGGGCATCAAATCAATTTAATTGAGGTCAAGGCCAAATCCTTCAAAGAGGGTTACAAAGAGGTTAAGTACAATTCAGAATGGAAGTTCTATTTATTTGACGTGGCCTTTCAAAAATACGTAATAGAAAAAGCGCATCCGCACTTTCGCGTGAACCCGTATTTAATGTTAGCTGATCAACGTAAAACAGCATCTATAGATGGATTAAACCAAATGTTCCGAATTAAAAAGAACAGTGGGAATAGAACGGGTATAGAAAAAAAGGAAGATCAATTAGCACAGTTAAAATTTCCAGAAGACTCGGTGTTATCCCTCAAAGATGTGACTGATATCATCACTAAAATTGAAGCCGGAGAACATCGCATTTTAGAAGATTATGAATTTGAAGATGCCATTACGGTATTATCTCAAGCCTATCTAAACGACCGTTATTTTGGTTTTCCCCTTGATTTTGCTAAATGCAAACATTGTGAATTTAAAATCGATGCAGGCTCAAATGATAAAAAATCAGGATTTGAAGCCTGTTTTAAAAAGCAATTAGGGTGGAAAGAGGATGATTTCAAAGCACCAAACGCTTTTGAGATTTGGGATTTTAGGCGTTGGAAATACCTTACTGATAAAGGCAAATTAAAGCTAAATGAAATTGAGGATGAGGAATTTGGTGAAAACAAATTCAAGATGGTCGGGTTTTCAAGAATTGATCGTCAATTAATTCAAAAACACAAGACTCTTAAAAAGGAAAACACTACTCATATTGATGTCACAGGGTTGCGCGATGAAATAGCGAAATGGACTCCCCCGTACAACTTTATTGATTTTGAAGCATCCACGGTGGCTTTGCCTTTTTACCGGGGTCAGCATCCTTATGAAAAAGTAGTATTTCAATTTTCGCATCATATTTACCACGAAGATGGGCGCGTTGAGCATGCCAACGAGTTTATCAATGTAAATCCGGGAGAGTTTCCAAATTTTGAATTTATAAGGGCACTTAAAGTCGCATTAGAGGAGAATACAGGCTCCGTGTTCCAATATTCGCCTTATGAAAACTCAACATTAAATCAAGTCAAAGCACAATTAGAAGCGTCTGTAGAAGATGATAAAGAATCTTTGATTGATTTTATCAAAAGCTTGACCAAACCTCCAAAAAGTAACGATTACCAAGGTGAAACATGGAACGCTGAGCGAGAAATGATTGACCTATGTGAGGTAATAAAAGCTTTTTATTATAATCCATACACTAAGGGAAGTAATTCCATTAAAGCGTTATTACCAGCCATTTTTAAAAATAGCGACCTGATAAAAGAAAAGTACAGTCAACCTCTGGCTGCAATAAATGTGACGAGTAAAAATTTCCCGAATCATTACCGATGGTTAAGAATGATAAATGGCGAAATAGAAGATCCCTATAAATATTTAGACAAACCCTTTTCAGATTGGAATCCTGATTTTGAACGAAAAAGTGATATTGAGGAAATTAATAACGGTGGTGCAGCATTGACGGCCTATGGATTAACTCAGTACTCCGATATGACTACCGTTGAACGCGATAGATTACGCAAGGCTTTACAAAAATATTGTGAGTTAGATACACTAGCAATGGTAATGATATTTGAGCATTTAAAAGATGTTGCGTCATATTAGCACAAATCAAAGAAGACAAAGCATATGTCCAAAGAGCTTAGATTTCCAATAAAACCTTGCAAGAACCTTGTAGGTTTCTAAGTTATACAACAAAAAACCCCCATGATTATTCGGGGTTTTGTATTGATAATAAGGGTGTTAAGTTGTGGAGAAAAGGGGATGTGCCTATTATTAAGTCTTTAATTAATTGTTCTGAATTTCATTCAGCTATTCAGGTTAAATTGACAAAAAACTAATTATACACCCAATCTACACCATTGCTGCCACAAAATTGCTTCCATATCTCCAAATATTCAAGATATTCTGGTGAAGTGTCTTTTTCAAATCCGATAATATCACCACTCTCCGAAAGGGTAAAATTAGGTAAGGAGGGGGAGCCAGTTATATATTGTTGAAGCATTCCGCCAAGTATATTTTTATCGTCTAAAGGTGCTAATTGATTTAACAGATTTTTCAAATAATCATTGGCATCAATTGTTGACCCCTCCCAATAATCTGGTATTTTGGTATTATTTAAAAACAAATATTCAAAGGCAGAGAAATCGTCAGCAATTGAATAATTATTACAATTCGAATATGCCTTGAGACTGGATTTAAAAGTTGGAGAAATATTAGTAACATTATTGGTCCTTCTTGCCGAGGTTAAATTCATTCTGTAAGCAATACAATTCAGTTCATTTTCTAATTCCAATTCTTTAACCGAATTCAAAAATCCATCAAGAGTCTCTTCATTTGCGTCTAAAAGGACTAAATTGGCCATTTTAGAATTAAGCGATTCTAATTTGATTTTCGCCTCAGCTTTTCCATTGACTGATAGGCACACAGAGTAATAATCTTTGTACACATCCAGTTTTTCCGCCTCTGTAAGCTTTAGATAATCTTCGAATGATTTTAAGGACCTTCTTTCGTCCCCACTCGCTAAAAACAAATATGCGTTCACAATAAAATCACTGGCTGTAGTAGGGTTATCAATTGGATTATTTGCTTTAATCAGGTTTTCAATGTTTTCAAAATTTTCCTCCATCGATTCAAATCCTTCCTCAATATTATTTCCAACCTTATCAATTTTTTCATCAATAACATTGAGCTTTTCACTAACGATATTCATAGATTCTTGAAAACTTTGAATTGCAGGAATATTACTGGCCAATAGGCCTTTATCATCGTCAGCCACTATGCCTAATCCAAAAAATATTACGCCGCTAACAATTAATATAAGACTATTTGTTTTGTTCGCAAAGGTTAGTTTTTCGTTTTTGATAAAAAAATATGTCAGAATTCCGAGACTTACGAGTACTCCCGCTAAAATCGAGGAAATAGGAGCTAAAGGTGTCAATACATCTGCTACCAGTCCACCAATAGTTCCAATTCCTCCTCCAATTTGGGAAATTTTAGTCCAATTGAATTTTTGTTGATTTTCCATAAAGTGAAATTTTAATTTTTTTTGCCATTTTTAAATCATAATAAACCATTTCGTGTAGGACTCTAAGTTAGAGAAAAATCATTGATATTTGATAATCCATTTATTCCCGGGCAAACACCTTCACTTTTCCGACACTTCTTAGCTTAAATCTGTCTTATTCTATAGGCCCGCTTGCGATTTAGCCTGAACCCTTCCGTTAGAATAAAGAATAGAAATTATTTTCATTCCTGATTCATATATAACCATCTCAGATGAATATTCACCATACGAAGATGAGGCATTAGAATCTCCTGTGCCTAAGACTGACTCCACCTCTACTTTTGTCATACCATAAAAAATCAGATTCTAATTAGTGCCAAATAAGTGCCAAGATTTTGCTTAGTTTAGGCGTAAGTTATCTCAAAACAAAAAGCCCTGCATTGCTGCAAGGCCTTTAAAACTTTGGTGGAGAAGATGGGAGTCGAACCCACGACCTCTTGACTGCCAGTCAAGCGCTCTAGCCAGCTGAGCTACATCCCCAAAGTGGGCGCAAATATAAAGTATGAGTATCACCGAACCACCGAGTGCGCAATTGCGTCTAATTTTCCTAGCATATTTGCACCAATGATTTCATTTCGCATTCTTGTTTTCATGCTTATTTCTACTTTAATAATTGCCGCATGCAATCGAGATAAGGAGGAAGAGCCCGTTGAAGAAAAACCAATCAATACTAGGGAGGACAGACTGTGCAGCGATGAGTGTGTTTTCGCAAATGATGGTGATTGCGATGATGGCGGGCCGAGTTCTGATCATGATTATTGTGTGCTTGGTTCTGACTGTAGCGATTGTGGAGAACGCCTAATTATTACTGTTGAAGATTGAAAACAAGAATCATCATATTGTTGCTGGTAATACTTACCCCTCTTTTAAGTTGTCGCAGAACTATTTGCGATAACTCGTGTCCTTTCCACGCAGATGGTGAGTGTGATGACGGCGGGGAAGGATCGCTTTATTACGTGTGTCAATACGGCTCTGATTGCGATGATTGTGGGGAGCGAAAAGAAAAATAATCACAATATTTCACTGCTTATCATCAAAACCTGAGGGTATAATAATTTCTACTTTTGCAGCCTTATGAATATTGAAGTTTTAAAGTCAAAAATTCACAGAGTATCTGTCACAGATGCGAATCTAGACTATGTGGGCAGCATTGAAATTGATGCTAACTTACTCGAAGCTGCAAATATGATCGAAGGTGAAAAAGTGGCTGTGGTGAATATTAACAACGGTGAACGCTTTGAAACTTATGTAATTAAAGGTCAAAAAGGAAGTGGCGTAATTACCCTCAATGGCCCATCCGCTAGAAGGGTGCAAAAGGGAGATATTATTCTCATAATTTCCTATGCAACGATGGACTTTGAGGAAGCAAAAACCTTCAAACCTTGGGTTATTTTTCCAGACGAAAGAACCAATCAGCTTATCTCGAAATAATTCGAATTGAATAAGTCATTCAAATCATTTTTACAAGTGGGTTTCTCACTTGCGTTGGGGGTGTTTCTTATTTGGTATTTCTACAAAGATCTTACGGAGGAAAACAAAGAGCACATTGTAGAATCATTCAGAAAAGCAAACTACTGGTGGATACTCGCATCGATATTTATTGCAATTATGAGCCATGTTTTCAGGGCTTATCGATGGAAATACACCTTGCAACCGCTCAATATTAAAATCAATTTCATCAATCGGTTTGCCGCGGTGATGATAGGTTATATAGCCAACCTAGCATTCCCCAGGCTTGGTGAAGTGAGCCGCTGTGCTGTGCTTGCTCGCTATCAAAATCAACCCTTCGAAAAACTATTCGGAACAGTTGTGGCAGAGCGTGTGATTGACGCAGTTATCTTACTCATATTAATAATTGTCACCACGCTGCTTCAGTTCAGTGTTTTAGGACCATTAGTAATGGAGTTTATCGGACCAATGACCGATAAAATTCAAAATCAAATCTTATTAGGTGTAGTAGCCATCATCGCCATCATTGGTTTGTTCTTCGGCTGGAAGTTCTTGCAACGTTCTCAGCATAAAGTAGCGCTTGCAATTCGGAGCCGAGTGCTTGGCCTGTGGGAAGGAATCGTTTCGCTAAAGACCATGGAGGGAAAGTTTGGGTTTTACCTACATACTGCTCTGATTTGGGCATCCTATGTATTAATGTATTTGGTCACATTCAATGCCTTCAGCGAAACTCAAGAAGTGGCCTTCGCTGGTGTTTTGGCCTCTTTTGTCATGGGTGGAATCACCATTGTAGTGGTGCAAGGAGGGCTTGGTGCGTATCCATTGGGCATCATGTCTATACTACTCTTATATGGGATCGAGAAAGAACTAGGCTATGCTTTTGGTTGGATCGTATGGTGTGCACAAACCGCGATGATTCTAGTCTTAGGATTTATTTCAATTTTGATCATGCCATTTATCAATCAGAAAACAAAAGATGCCTGATATATTGGATAAAATCATGGCCTTTGATGACGCACTGAAGCTTGTAAAGTCATGGCGATCGAAATCTGAAAAGATTGTTTTCACCAACGGTGTATTTGATATACTACACCCAGGTCATGTGATTTGCCTTGACCAAGCAAGAGCTCTTGGAACAAAGCTTATTCTTGGTTTAAACAGTGATGCATCTGCGAAGGCTCAGGGAAAAGGTCCCAATCGACCAATCAATGATGAAAACTCCCGTGCCACAGTGCTAGCCGGATTGGCTTCTGTGGACCTAATTGTAAAATTCAATGACCCAACACCGCTATCGTTGATTGAGACCATACTGCCTAATGTATTGGTTAAGGGAGGTGATTACTCCTTGAATCAAATTGTAGGCGCAGAGATCGTAACTGGAAATGGTGGTGTAGTAAAGTCAATCCCATTCGTTGAAGGATATTCCACCACATCAATCGAACAAAAGATTTTGAAGGGAGTTAAGAGGTTATGACCATCAATGAAATACAAGACGAGATTATCGAAGAATTTGAATTCTTCGGTGACTGGATGGAAAAATACGAGCATATCATCGACTTTGGCAAAGGATTAAGTGGAATTGATGAAGAACTTAAAACAGATGAAAACCTGGTGAAAGGCTGTCAGAGCAGAGTGTGGTTGCACGCTCATACCGATGCAGATAGGCTCAAATTTGAGGCAGATAGCGATGCGGTAATCACCAAGGGGCTCATCGGGCTTTTGATCAAAGTGCTAGACAATCAAGACCCAAAAGAAATTGCCAATGCAGACCTTTATTTTATTGATGAAATCGGGCTAAAAGAGCACCTTTCTCCGAATCGATCAAACGGCTTAGTTTCGATGGTGAAAAAAATGAAGTTTTATGCCATGGCACATGCCGCAAAAAACGATCAGCAATAATGGAGCTTGAAGACAAACGGCAGTTGGAAAAAAGCATTGTAGATGCACTGAAAACAGTCTATGATCCAGAAATTCCTGTTGATATTTACGAGCTTGGGCTTATTTACGAGATTAAAATCCCCGATTCGAAAGACGTTACCATCGTAATGACGCTCACCTCGCCAAGCTGCCCCGTAGCCGAAAGTTTACCGCAAGAAGTGAAAGAAAAGGTAGCTGGTGTTAGTGGTGTTTCCAGTGCCGAAATCGATCTTACTTGGGAACCGCCCTGGGACAAGGATATGATGAGTGAAGAAGCTTTGGTTGAATTGGGAATGATCTAATGGAAAGCATTGAAAACAAAGTAGCCAAAAGCGGTTTAATCACGCTAGATCTTACGGAATTAATGCCTCGTTGGGCAATTGAGGGGCTAGACATAAGCGAGCAATTGGCAGAAGGTTTAATGTTGCGCGAAAAAGATTTTCGAGCTTGGGTGAGCAATAACGACTGGAACAAATATTCTGGCGCCTCCGTTCACGTTTATTGCAGTACCGATGCCATTGTACCGACTTGGGCTTACATGCTCATTGCAAACAAGCTCTCTGGCAGAGCAGACAAGATTCATTTCGGCACCAAGCAAGAATTAAGAACGCAGCTTTGGCTAGACTTTGTCCAAAATCTTAATGTGAAAGATTACGAAGACATGCGTGTGATCATCAAGGGCTGTAGCGATGAAGAAATTCATGAATCAGTTTACTTGAACCTTACCGCAAAACTCACTCCGGTAGTCAAGTCGCTCATGTTTGGTGAGCCGTGCAGCACGGTGCCCATCTTCAAATCATGATTGCGTTAACTTCCCATTTTTGGCCTAGTGATTGTGTCTAAGCGATGAAACCATCAAATTTTATCGCTATGAAATGAAACCGCTTTAAAAAAGTATGTGAAGACTTAGAATGATCGGCTTGATTTCTCCATTTTTGATCAAAACATACCTATGCGCCTAGCCTCGGCAATACTCGTTCTCTTTTTGACCAGTATTCAGTTTGGATATGGTCAGTCTGAAATGACGCAAAGCATCCGCGGACGTGTAATCGATAAGGACACCCGTCAACCTATCCCTGGTGTCAACGTGATTTTAATGGATGATACGTCCAATATCAGCGGCACCACAACAGATTTTGATGGTCGATATACATTGAACGAACTCTCACTCGGACGTCATGTCCTGCAATTTACCTTTATTGGATACGAGCCTCAGTTCACCAACAACATCATTGTCAACTCAGGTAGGCAAACCATCCTCAATATTGAATTAGAAGAGTCGGCAATGGAACTAGAGGCAGTTGAAATTTCTGCCTCGCGCGATGGAGAACCCCTCAACGAAATGGCCATTGTAAGTGCTCGGCAATTCAACATAGCCGAAACCGAGCGATATGCCGGTAGCCGAGGTGAACCCTCCAGAATGGCGGCAAGCTTCGCGGGTGTGCAAGGCGCAGACGATTCCCGTAACGACATAGTTATCCGTGGCAACTCACCCCAATCCATCTTATGGCGTTTAGAAGACGCTCCGATTTCCAATCCAAACCACTTCAATATCCCCGGAACGGCAGGTGGCTCAGTTAGTATACTGAACAATAAAACACTAGGCAATAGCGATTTCTATACCGGAGCGTTTCCAGCCGAATTTGGCAACGCCAATGCCGGAGTTTTTGATCTAAACATGCGTAATGGCAATAACGAAAACCATGAATTCATTGGTCAGTTTGGTTTTCTCGGCACCGAAGCACTACTCGAAGGCCCGATCAATCGCGAGAAGAATATTACCTACATGGCTTCTTATCGATACTCCACCTTAGCCTTGATTGGCGGCTTGGGAATAAATTATGGCACCAGTGCGATTCCGAGGTATCAAGATGCTTCGTTTAAAATAAACGTTCCCGGCAAAGGCGCTTCATCCCTTTCCATTTTTGGTGTAGGCGGTTGGAGCGATATTGATATTCTCATCAGCGATCAAGAAACCCCCGCAGAGCGAAACATCTATGGTGATAATGATCGGGACCAATATTTTGGTTCGCAAATGGGAGTGGTTGGAGCGAGCTACACAAGATCCATCAATGAAAAGAGCTACGTCAAAGCCATTTTTGCTTACAACCACAGTCAGGTTGATGCCTATCATGAACTGGTCTATCGACAGCTTAATGCAGATAGTATGTACCAAGTGGATTCTATGCGACCGCTCCTCGACTATACCTTTAGAGACGACCGGATTGTGGGACATGTTTTCTATAACTCCAAATTGAATAGTAGGAATGTCGTAAAGTTTGGTGTAGTCGCTGAGCAGATCTTCTTCGATTATGTGGATAGTACCTGGATTTTTGACTCCACTCAGACCGATTATCTCGATTGGCGCGTACGCTGGAATACGGCCATACAGGCCCAGCTGCTGCAACCTTACATTCAGTGGAAACACAGAACAGAGCGTGGCCTAACGGTTACAGCTGGCATACATAGCCAATGGTTCACATTGAGCAATAGCATCAGTTGGGCCGAGCCGAGAATAGCCATGAAAAAAACACTTCGTGATGGTAGCAGCATCACTGGAGGAATAGGCATGCACTCGCAAGTGCAACCTTATTATATGTATTTCTATAGCCTCAGTGAAAACGCAGATGGCACCCGAGCCTTGCATAATAAAACCATGGATTTCTCCTATGCGGGCCATGCCGTGATGGGATACGAACGCATGCTGAAACCCATGCTCCGATTCAAATCAGAGGTTTATTATCAGTATTTATGGAATATTCCTGTAGAGCAAAATCCAACCTCATTTTCATTGGCAAATACGGGCAGTGGCTTTGAGCGATTCTTTCCAGATACGCTTGTAAATGAGGGTGCGCAACAGAATTACGGAGTTGAATTTACCCTCGAAAAGTATTTCTCGAAAACCTATTACTTCATGCTCACTCTTGCATTGTTTGATAGCAAATACACGGCAAGCGATGGTATAACCAGAAATACAGATTTTAACGGCCGATATGCCACCAGCGCGCTTTTTGGTAAGGAGTTTAATCTTTCCAAAAAATCGATGTTGTCACTCGGAGCGAATATTACCGCAGTTGGAGGGCGTTGGTTTGGACCAGCAGACATAGCCGCGAGCAATCAAGCCAGAGAAGTGATCGTGATTGATTCTCTGCGAAACACACAACAGTTTCCTGATTATTTCAGGGCGGACATAAAGGTGAATTACCGACTAAATACCCAGAAGGTGACCCATGAGGTGGGTATAGATCTGGTAAATGTGTTTAACGTACGCAACGTGCTGGCATTGACTTATGCTCCTGACGAAAACAATGATCCAAATCGGTCTATCCGAAGGGAATACCAATTGGGAAGATTACCCTTGTTCTATTATCGGATTTCGTTTTAAGTCACCAACTCCCACCAGCGCCTCCGCCTCCGAAGCCACCTCCGCCAAAGCCACCAAAACCGCCTCCGCCTCCAAAGTCGCCACCGGATGAGCCTCCGCCAAAACCTCCAATCCAAGGGGTTCCATAGTATCTTCTGCCGCTACTTCCATAGCCTGTATAACGTCTTCTTCGCCCAAAAATGGACGCCAGTATAATGATGAGAATTACTAAAATCAATCCAAATGGAAACCCTCTCTTACGCTTTTTTGGAGCTGCAGTATATTCTCCTTTAAGCGCAGCAATCATCGCGTCTGTGCCTCGATCAATTCCTGCGTAATAATCTCCAGCTTTAAACCCCGGTTTGATTTCGTCTTCTATGATTTGTTTGGCAGTAGCATCTGGAATAGCACCTTCGGTTCCATATCCGGTGTGAATGCGCAATTTTCGATCATCAATCGAAACTATGAGTAAGACTCCATTGTCATTCTCTGCACCTCCAATACCCCAAGTTTCCGCAAGGCGTTGACTGTAATCGAACATATCATCTCCTTCTAGGCTTTGGATGATCACCACCGCTATCTGCGTAGAGGTTTGTTCATCGTATTGAACCAACTTCTGCTCCAATCGCTGCACATCAGAGGCCGACAACACCTTGGCATAATCGTTAACCAGTCGATTGGGTGTTGGAGGCACCTCCTTTGCAACCGTAGTTGCGACAACGCAGCTCATTATCAGAGCCATCATTAATGCCAATTTATTTCCCATAACTGATGTCATCTTTTAATTCGTTTACATCACCTTTCTGATATGGAAAATGTGTCTTCAATTGTTCGCCTGCATCATGAATACCTAGAGCAATTCCATCAGCAATTTTGCCTGCTTTAAAATGCTCAGCCATTAAATCTTTTGTGCCAACCCAAAAGTCTTTAGGCACCACTTTATTGATGCCCTCATCACCTAGAATGGCAAACTTATGATCGGCTAATGCCATGTACACAAGCACGCCATTGCGTTGTTCAGTTTTGGTCATGCCGAGCTTTTCAAACGCTTCTATAGCCCTATCATAAGGATCTATTTTACAGTGCTTCTCAATGTGGAGCCTAATCTCGCCAGAGGTATTAGACTCTGCAGACTTTATCGCTTCAAGAATCTTTTGTTCTTCAGCCTCGGTAAACGGTGGTTTTTCAAACATTAAAACTCAACCTTTGGTGCGTTCTCAGTGCCAGCATCAGCTTCAAAGTAGCCCTTGCTCTCAAACCCAAACCAACCTGCATAAAATACTCTTGGGAATTTCTTAATGTAGCTGTTATAGTCCTTCACCGCCTCGTTGAACTTTTGGCGTGCTACCGAAATACGGTTTTCGGTTCCTTCCAATTGAGCCTGAAGATCTCTAAAGTTGGTGTTGGCCTTCAAATCGGGATAACGCTCCACGGTAACCAAGAGTCGTGACAGTGCGCCACTTAACTGTGACTGCGCTGCTTGAAACTTTTGAATATTCTCTGGGGTAATTTCATCAGCATTCACTGTAATTCCCGTGGCCTTGGCTCTTGCCTCCACCACTTGGGTCAATGTTTCTTGTTCAAAGTCTGCATAGCCTTTTACGGTACTTACCAAGTTTGGAATAAGGTCAGACCTGCGTTGATATTGGGTTTGGACATCGGCCCACTTTTGCGTTACTGTTTCATCCTTGTCTACCATGGCATTATAGCCACACGATGACATCACTGTTGCCACAATGACAAGAAAAAACGGAATTCTTAATGTTTTCATTGGTGTTTAATTGTTTGAACTTAGCAGATAGAAAATCGTTCCAATTGATTTTCAGCGACATTGTGGCAGTACTTTTGAAGTTAAACTTAGGTTAATACCAGCTTTGGTTGGTCCATCTATTTTCGTTACAACATGAAAAATGCAACACTTCTTTTTTTCGTTCTTGTCATCTTTCTTGGATGTCAGAAATCAAATGAAACTTGTGATGATGGGACTGTTGTATATCATAGACTTGACGAACCAACTGAATCTTGCTTCGTTGAATCCAACTATATTTTTTGGCATTCTGAACACCTAGTTCCGGAATTAATTGAGTTAAGTATCAATGGATTATATCTAAGAATAGACGGTCAAAGCCGAATGTCTTGGGCTGCGGCATTTGGTCAAAAAGCAGAGCCAAACTGTGCGGAAGGAGCTGTGATACCGATTTCTGAATCAGTGAGAAAGGATCAACGCGTAGAATCTGCGATTATGTCAACCTTCGAAATATTCGGCAATAAGAATAATGGCAAGGCTGATACATTATTGATGGAAGGAGAAATCACCTTCAGTCCACTTGTTCAATGTGTTGCTATCGAGTTGGGGCTTTATTAATAAGCCCGCTCTCTTTTTCCTTCATAAAAATTCATGAAGGCTTTATTCACCACGCGGTTGCCTCCGTTGGTAGGATAGTTGCCACTGAAGTACCAATCTCCCCGGTGATTCGGGCAAGCTTCATGCAGGGCATCAATACTCTGAAATATAATCTCCAAATCTGCATTGAGATCAGCCGGTTTCAGCAACTCAGCACATTTAGCTGATAGCTGATCATCCGTAAATGGAGCATACACCTTTTGCACGTGGTTGATAGGGTTTACCTTATCTGCCACACATAAGTCATACACTTCTTTCAAAATGCCCTCTTTGCCCGTTTCCTTCAATAAGGCAAGCGCAGCTTGAAATACTATAAAATCTTGCAAGAGGCTCATATCAATTCCATAGCAGTCAGGATATCTAATCTGCGGTGCGCTGCTCACCACAACTATTTTCTTCGGCCCTAAGCGATCAAGTATTTTCAGGATACTGTGCTTAAGCGTGGTGCCTCTCACAATGGAATCGTCAATGACCACAAGGTTATCCTTTCCGCGCCTAATTGTGCCGTAAGTAATGTCGTAAACGTGCGCTACCAGCTCATCCCTATCACTATCCTGCGTTATGAACGTTCTAAGCTTGGCGTCTTTGATTGCCACCTTTTCGATTCTAACACGCTCGTTCAGGAGCTTTCGAAGCCCCTCTTCATCATCTTTAATCCGAGCTATTTCCGTAATCTTTCGCTCACTGTGAAACTCCTCCAACCCTTGAGCCATGCCATAAAATGAAACTTCGGCCGTATTCGGAATAAAACTGAAAACAGTATTGTCAAGGTCGGCATCAATCGCCTTGAGTATTCTAGGAACAACTAGCTTTCCTAACGTTTTGCGCTCTTGGTAAATGTCCTTATCGCTTCCGCGAGAAAAATAGATTCGTTCAAACGAACAAGACAATTTCTCACCCGGCTCACGGATCATATCCATACTCACCGCTCCATCTTTCTTGATGATCAAACCATGCCCTGGTGTGATTTCCTTCACCTGATCTACCTTAAGGTCAAACGCAGTTTGAATCACAGGTCGCTCACTTGCCACGACTACGATCTCGTCATCTTGATAATAAAACGCTGGCCTGATGCCGTTTGGGTCGCGCAACACAAACGCATCGCCATTACCAATGAGGCCGCACATGGCATAGCCTCCATCAAAATCATGAGCAGAACGCAACAATATATTGCGCACGTTGATGTTTTTAGAAATCATTTTGGTGATTTCTCTATTCGGATATCCAAGACGTTTGTATTTCTGGAAAAGCACCTCATTTTCTTCATCGAGGAAGTGCCCAATTTTTTCTAATACCGTAACCGTATCGGCTTTTTTCTTGGGGTGTTGCCCCAAGTCGATGAGCAAGTTGAATTGTTCGTCAACATTGGTCATGTTGAAGTTCCCTGCAACTACCAAGTTGCGTGTCATCCAGTTGTTTTGCCTTAAAAATGGATGGCAAGCCTCAATACTATTGCCACCGTACGTTCCATAGCGCAGATGACCTAAAAACAACTCGCCTGAGAATGGTGCATTTTCTTTGAGCCATTGTGGATTTGCCAGTTTATCCGCATCGCCCCCTGTAAGTTCCTCAAACCTACCGTGCACATGGTCAAAAATGTCTTGAATGGGCTTGTTGCTATTCGATCTGTAGCGCGAAATGTATCGAGCTCCTGGCTCCACATCAAGTTTGATGTTGGCCAAACCTGCGCCATCTTGACCCCGATTGTGCTGTTTCTCCATGAGGAGGTACATTTTGTTGAGGCCGTAAAACGATGTACCGTATTTTTCTCTGTAAAATTCAAGTGGTTTTAGTAAGCGAATCATCGCTATACCACATTCGTGCTTTATTTGATCACTCATCGCTTTAGGTGCACAAAGTTAAGAAGCATTTAAGAGTAGAAAAGACTGATTTAAACCCTGCTCATATAGCAACGAATACGAAGATGGATGCGTCTTTCTGAACAGAGCTACGCGCGATTGTGTTTCTTTATACCTCCATTGAAAAACTGGATTTTAAATATCAGCTGTCTCCTCTTGCTCGCCATGAGTGGGTATGGACATGGCCATGATCACAATCATGGCACACCCATTAAGTACCAAGAGAACAAAGGTCAATGGAATGAAAGCTTGCAATTCTATGCCGAAACGGGTGCCATGGATGTTTATGTGGGCGATGGTAAATTCATTCTTGGGCTCAAGAGCATCGAGGATCTTGATCGCATACATGATGCCCATCACGGCCTAATTGAAGCGCCTGACTCGCTGCCGATTCGAGGTCACAATATCGAGTTTGACCTCATCAACGCTCGTTCTATTCAATCCTCAGGAAACCATCCAACGACTGACTATGTAAACTATTTTTTAGGAGATGACCCAAGCACATGGGCTGGCGGAGTGAGGCAATATGAAGAAGTGGTCATGTCAGATGTTTACCCCAATATTGATTTTGCTCTAGGAAGCCTAGGAGATTATGTGAAATATGAATTCCGATTGGGAGCGGGAGCAGACCTGGAAAATATTGCTTTCAAAATTGGTGGCGCAGACACGATCTACCTGAAAAACAATAAGCTTCACATGGGTAACAGCATTGATCTGTTGGTAGACAACGAACCGATTTCATGGCAAATCATTGATGGGTCAAAGCGATTTGTCACTAGCTCCTATAGACTATCTGGGGATACGCTCTCTTTCGATGTGGAATCTTACAACCCACATTATCCTCTAATTATTGATCCCACGCTAATTTTTGCCTCTTACGTAGGTTCATCAAGCAATAGTTGGGGTGCAACAGCCACTTATGATAGTCTAGGAAATTTGTATGCAGGTGGAATAATCATTAATGGAAATGCCGGCACCTACCCAACAGTAGGTGCATATCAAAACAGTTTTCAGGGCGGTTCAAATCCACTTTCTACGGATATGGCTATTTCAAAATTCAATGACGATGGCACTTCCCTTGTCTATTCAACGTATCTCGGTGGAAGTAGCAATGAAATACCGCATAGCCTTATCGTAAATGAGAATAATGAGCTTTATGTGCTTGGCACAACCTCTAGCAACAACTACCCGATAACAAATGGAGCTTTTGACAATAGCTTTGGCGGGGGTTCAGCACTTACAGGTGGTCCTGGGACTTCCATCTCAAGCTCAATTGCCTATCCTAACGGGTCGGACATTGTAGTCACCAAGTTCTCTGCAAATGGATCTACCCTTGTTGGAAGCACTTTTGTAGGAGGCTCTGGCAACGATGGCATCAATCAAAGCGCTGTGCTGCAACATGCCTATGCTGATGAATTTCGAGGGGAGATCATTGTAGATGGAAGCGATAATTGTTATGTTGCCACAAGTACCGGATCCAATGATTTTCCCATTGTAAATGGCTTCCAAACCAATTTTGGAGGTGGACTCACCGATGGAGTAGTGTTTAAGTTCAACGCCAACCTCACCAGTTTACTTTGGTCAAGTTATATTGGGGGAAATCAAGACGATGCCGCGTATAGTGTCCAGTTTGACCCTAGTCTAGATGTGTTTACCACAGGAGGAACTACTGGGGGATCCTTCCCAACAACAAATGGCGTTCTGAACCAAAATTATCAAGGCGGGAGTGCCGATGGCTGGGTTGCCAAAATCAGCAATAATGGCCAAAACTTATTAGCATCTACTTTCCTTGGAACCAACGATTACGATCAAAGTTTCTTCGTACAGCTTGACCTGCAAGGCAACGTTTACACCGTAGGTCAGTCAGAAGGAAGTTATCCTGTTGGTCCGGCATGGGTGTATTCAAATGCCAACAGTGGTCAATTCTTGCACAAACTCACCAACAACCTTCAAAACACAGTTTTTTCAACGGTTTGGGGCTCTGGTAACGGCAACATTAATCTCTCACTTTCCGCCTTTTTAGTAAATCAATGCAACCATATTTTCATTGCAGGCTGGGGAGGAACCACCATGGCCGTGAATTCAACAATAGGAGCAACCACCACCAACGGCCTCCCAACAACAGCCAATGCAGTTCAAACCACAACAGATGGCCGGGATATGTACTTCATAGTCTTTGAGGATAGCGCTACGGATGTGCTATTCGGTTCATATTATGGGGGTGGTGGAGCCAGCGGAGGCGAACATGTTGATGGCGGCACCAGTCGGTTTGATAAAAAGGGCATTATATATCAAGCGGTATGTGCCGGCTGTGGTGTTGGAGGCACCTTCCCAACAACAGCCGGTGTAGTCTCTACGAACGATCCTAGTCCTGGGGCCGGATGCAACATTGGTGTTATAAAGTACGATCTTGTAACCCTAATAGCTGAAGCAGATGTGGATGGGCCCCTGGAAGTCTGTGTCAACGACTCAATCCAATTTAAGAATGAGAGCTTTGGGGGCTCCTTATACTTGTGGGACTTTGGAGATGGAAACACGAGTGACGAGTTTGAACCAACCCATGCCTACAGTAACCCGGGCACCTATACCATCGAGCTTATCATTTACGATTCGGTGAGCTGCATTTTTGCAGACACGGATTATATCGAAATTGAAGTAATCCCAGGGCCCACCGCTTCTGCACCGAGTGTGCCCACTGTCTGTCCGGATGTGCCAATACAATTATCGGCCAGTGGAGGAACTTCTTACCAATGGATTCCCGCCTCCTTGGTTGATGACCCAACTAGCGCAACTCCGATTGCTACAGTGCCTATCAGTACTACGATACGTGTTGTGGTATTTGATGTATGCGGATCGGATACGGCATGGATTGAGTTAAACGTTCACCCAGACAAAACTGACGTCCCAAGCGATACGGCCTTATGTCGAGGTCTTTCTGGACCTTTGCATGCATCGGGCGGGGTCAGTTATCAATGGTCGCCTGGAACGTACCTCTCATCCACCACTTCCGCTACTCCAACGGTATCTCCCGATTCCTCGATAAGGTATGTTGTAAACATTACTGATAGCTTTGGTTGCCCTAGATCTAAAGATGTGCAGGTATGGGTTGAAGGTTTTGTTCCTGAAATTGAAGCCTTTGGAGACACAACTATCTGTCCTGGGGAACGCATCATTCTATCCGCCACTGGGGCCGATAATTATCGGTGGTCTCCCGAAGACTGGGTCCTGGATCCTACTCTTCAAACGACTCCGGCTTTTCCCCAAACGTCCATCGACTATGTGGCCATCACCAAAAACTCTTGTGGATTTGCCTATGATACCGTCAAGATTATTGTAAATCCGATTGAAATTGACGCCTTTGCAGACACAACCGTTTGCTTTGGCGATTCTGTTCAATTAGGCGCAGAAGGGGCGCTCACGTATAAATGGAGTGGCCCAGAATTTTCTTCTGCTAACTTCAACCAATATCCCGCGATATTGCCCGAAGAGAGTAGCTGGTACGTTGTGACTGGATCAAACATCGAGCAATGTGAAAAATCAGATAGTCTATTCGTGAAGGTAAATCCATTGCCCAATTTGGATTTAATAACCAACAAGGATACAATCACAGGACTATTTAATGTGCTACTCGTTGCAGAAAGCGAGAGCCCTCACCGTTGGTATTCTAACGGCTTTATTCCTTGTACGACATGCGACTCCATCAAAGTATATCCAAGGTTAAAAACAGATTATTTTGTAGAGGTGATCGACACGAACGGGTGCCGTGTTGTAGATAGCATCACAGTCGAAGCCATAAGCACCATTTTCGTTCCGATGTCTTTTACTCCAAATGCTGACGGAGTGAATGACCAACTCATCGTGCAGGGCCATAATATTTTATCCTATCAAATCACCATCCGTAATCGATGGGGCGAAATCATCTTCCAAAGCAAAGACATCAACCGACATTGGGACGGAACCAAGCACAACAAGGGATATATCTTACCAGATGGGGTTTATACCTACGAGGTGCACTATACCATCTTACCCGAAGAAAAGCTGCATAAAACTGGAACGATAACTCTGCTTAAGTAAACCGCGGATCGGTTTCCATCACGGTTCCGCAATTATCACAGGTGCGTAGTTCTTCAGATCCATAGTACTCTTTAAACCTTGGTAGAAAGTCCTTTTCAATATTGGTAAGCGGGAAGTACGTCTCGTGCAATTTGTGGTTGCAATTATCACAGAACCACATCAGTCCGTCCTTGTGATCTGGTTGTCTCACGCGTTCTACTACCAAGCCAATGGAGCCCGCCTCTCTTCCCGGACTATGAGGAACTTTTGGCGGTAAGAGAAACATATCTCCAGGCCCGAGTTTGATATCTACTGGTTTGCCATCCTCTTGGATTCGAACGTTTATATTTCCTTCCAATTGATAGAAAAGCTCCTCTGTCTCGTTATAGTGATAATCCTTTCGAGCATTGGGACCACCAACGATCATCACAATGTAATCTGTGCCCTCTGGGTAAAGGTTTTGGTTTCCAACGGGGGGTTTTAGAAGGTCTCTGTTTTCTTCAATCCATTGGTGAAGATTAAATGGTTTCTTAATGCTCATGATTGTATCATTTGGCATAAAAGTAAAAAAGCGACCCATTCGAGTCGCTTTGATAATAATCAAGAAATTTAACCATCAGCCTATTCTGGAGTTACAAACCGAAAGCCTTTACCATGCTCATTGATAATCTTCACGCTCTCATCTGCTTTGAGATACTTCCGAATCTTTGCAATGTATACATCCATCGAGCGAGAATTGAAATAACTATCATCCCCCCAAATGGCCAATAAAGCCTGTGAGCGATCGAGCAGTTGGTTTTCATGTTGAGCCAGCATTTTCATTAGCGCATTTTCTTTCGAAGTGAGGTGCTGCTCAGAATCAACCGTCTTAAGAACTTGGTTTTTAAAGTCGAAGGTGAATTTTCCAAATTCAAATACGGTCTTTTGAATTTCTTTTTGCTCACCCTTGGTTCTTCTTAAAATTGCCTTTAGCCTTAGCAAAAGCTCCTCCATGCTAAACGGTTTGGTGATGTAGTCATCCCCACCAGATTTGAATCCGGCCAGCGTGTCTTCCTTCATGGACTTGGCGGTAAGAAAAATGATTGGCACCGATTCATTCGCAGCGCGAATCTCTTTCCCGAGCGTAAAACCATCTTTCTCAGGCATCATAACATCCAAGATGCAACAGTCATAAGTGCCGTTCGAAAACTTCTTCCACCCTTCCACTCCATCTTTAGCTAAGGTGGCTTCATATCCTTTCGCATCAAGGTATTCTGTCAGAATTGTGCCCAAATTGGCATCATCTTCTGCGACTAGAATCTTTGCTTTTTCTGAATTGACTTCGTTATCCATTATTCACAATTTTTAGTGGTAATTCAATATAGAAAGTGCTCCCCTCGCCCAGCTCACTATCCACATAAACGCGCCCTCCGTGACGCTCGCATATGATTTTCACGTAGCTCAGCCCCAGACCAAAACCCTTCACATTATGCACGTTACCCGTGGGGACTCGGTAAAGTTTGTCAAAGACTTTTTTCAAGTTTTCAGGGCTAATTCCAATACCGGAATCTTTTACGCCAATAGTGATAAAGTTTGCGTCATTCTTAGTTGTAATTTCTATTACAGGACTGTCTTTCGAATATTTCACTGCGTTATCGAGCAAATTATAAATAACATTAGTCAAATGGTTTCTATCGGCTTCAACCAATGACTTACTTGCTTCGAGTCGAGGCTTTATTTCCCCCGAACGCTCTTTTACTTGAATTGAAAATTTGTCAATGACATCATTGATGACCGCGTGCATATCAAGCTCTTCTCGCTTTAGTTTGAAATCGCCCTTGTCTAAAACTGCGCTTTGCAATACTTCTTCCACTAAGAGACCCAATCGCTTATTCTCGGCATTTATTATACCGATGTAACGATTCTTCACACTTTCTATATTTCCAAGCTCTGGGTCAGCCAGAGCCTCACAGGCCAAAGACACCGTAGATATTGGGGTTTTCAACTCATGGGTCATATTATTGATGAAGTCATTCTTTATCTCACTGTTCTTTTTCTGCTGCACGATGGTTCGCAGTATATAGTAGATTAAGCCAATGATGGCCAAAATGAAAATGAGCGAAACTGCGAGCAGTAACCAGATGTTTTTGAAAATATAGCCATCAAGGTTAGGGTAGTGCACATGCACATAGAATGGGAATTGAATGACATCATTCGGAAACAATTTTGCGCTAAGCACTGATTCTTTGAGCTGCGCTTCAAACTCAAGTTTACCAAACACCATTTCCTTGGATTGATCAAATACCCCCATTTCAAACGGTATGTAAACTCCATGATTGGCTAAGGATATCAACAATAAGCTGTCTATCACACGTGGATCAATTCTTTCCTCGATGGGTTGATTTAAATCAACCTCAATGAGGCTTTTAACTATATCTCCCAAAAAGGCCTTTTTAGACTTAACCCTGTTTCGAATATCTTGCAATCGTGCAGCATTTTGTTCCCCTGATGGGCTCAGCTCCAGCTCAATCGAATCTGCCTTTGCGATTTTCAACTCCACCTCTTTTTCCATCCCAGATTCAAAGGGAAGTTCACTCACTGAGTAAGTAACGTGTTGTTCTTCTCTTTGGCCTTCATGCTCTTCAAGCCATTGCATTCTCACCTCATCTCCGTCACGTTCCAATTGCTTGCTTACCACATATTCCACCAATGAATCATCTGGAGGAAACTGCATATCATCAAGACTATCCGAGTCCTGATAAAACAGATACTTTGCTTCCTGATGGCTCCGAATTTTAGTGAGCGTTTCATGCCGCTCAAGCTGACCGATTACGTCAATTATTGCTTCCCCTGAGCTATGTAATATTTTATCTCGCTCAAGGCTAAACGCATTCTGTATCCAATAGATTTGAATTCCAATGAGGCCGACCATTGCAAAACATATGGTAATAACTACGAGCTTGAGTTGATATGATTTCATGTACAGAGCAAAA
>JALRDM010000277.1 GCA_023262195.1 Salibacteraceae bacterium
ACCCTCCAGACACTTTTCCCTATTCACTTTCGTCCGACACCATTGTGTGCGTGGGTGATAGCGTGCCACTATCGGCCTCGGGTGGAGATTCTTACCGATGGTTTCCAGAGATTAACATCACCTCTACAGATTCAAGTCATACGGTGGTATATCCTGACACTACCACCACCTATGGTGTGTTAATTCAATTTGATAGCTGTAGCTATCGAATTGGATATGTCACGATTGCCGTTGATACCATTACAAAATACATTGTGCCTGACGATACCACCATTTGCGAGGGCGACAGCATCACCCTAGTACTTGGTGGAACTCCACCTTCATTTCAACTGTCAGACACATTCGGACTATACTCCGAACAGGGTACTGAGTTTACGCTCAGCCCAAGCGAATCTACCTTCTATGAAATTGTAGGCATAGGTCTTGACTCTTCAGCATGTGTGAGTAGTTATAACCTCAACGTATTGGAAAAGTCATTTGAACAGATGCTAGACACGGTGCTTCAGTGCACCGGTATGCCAAAAGAGATTACTTACACCCCAAATGATTCGGTCACTTGGTCATCAACCGAAAGCATCGCTTTTAACGATACCACAGCAACCTTTCTGTGGGATGAGTCAGGTCATGTCTACATCACTCAAAAGGATTATGGAGTCTGCGCTTGGATTGATTCGTTCTACGTTTGGGTGCCTCCCAGCCCTGTTTTGTTCGTTGAGCCCTATGATTCCATCATTTGCCGAGGCGATCAGCAGGTATTGAGGGTTTATGGTGCACAGAATTATACATGGTCGCCAGACAGTATCGTAGAAGTGTTGGAGGTTGGGTTTTTACTAACGCCCAAAGATTCTTTAACCATGAAAATCCTTGGCGAAGACTCTCTAGGCTGTATTGATTCTACTTGGATTAATTTTTACACCAAGCCCCAAGCGTATACAAACATATTCCTAAACGACACCGTGGTTTGTAAAGATGAGCCTGTCACCATCCATGTAGAAGGCACCGATAGCGTTTATTGGTCTGACTATGACAACATAACGCAAGTAGGTCCCAATAGCTATCGATATAGAGCCAATGATGATCGTGAGCTTGTGTTGATTTCTGCGCCAAACGGATTTTGTCCTGACAGCAGTAGGGTCAATGTGTATGTGCACAAGATCTCCACCATAAATCAATTGGACACCACCATATGCCAAGGTGAATCGGTCACATTCAAACCACGTGTGGACGGCAACTATTCGCTCTACCCCAGCTTTAATGTTGCTGACAATGGCGACAACGAGTTTGTGATCACTCCCTACTCTACCACAGGCTATTTATTGGCAAATGACCTTGGCTGCGTTGGAAACGACTCCTTATTTATCAGGGTAATTGACTGCAGTTACTTTATCCCCAACGTGGTAACGCCTGATGGCGATGGTAAAAACGACCAGTTCTTCATCCAATCAGACATTATTCTTTCTGCTGTGGGTAAAATCTACAACCGATGGGGTAACCTGATGTATGAAAACGATTTACAGAAAAACCCATGGGATTGCACCAAGGGCAATAGTACCGTGTCTGACGGCACCTACTTCTACTCCATCGATGTGATCACAAAAGATGGCGAATCGTTTAAGTTGAGGGGTGAGTTCACGCTGTTCAGCGAATAATTGGATTTGCACGTAAGTACTCAGCAATTACATCTTCTTTTCACTTCTGATTTGAAAGAGGTTCGACTACATTCGCGCCTCGAATTTTAAGTACACAAGATGAGTGAGAACAACGATATTGCAAAGTGCCTAATTATTGGATCTGGCCCTGCTGGATACACCGCAGCCATTTATGCCGCGCGTGCGGAAATGCAACCAATTATGATTGAGGGAATGCAGCCTGGAGGACAGCTGATGGATACCAATGACGTGGAAAACTACCCTGGCTATCCTGAAGGAGTGAACGGGCCACAAATGATGATGGAATTCCGGGCTCAAGCCGAACGTTTTGATACCGACATTAAATCAGGATACGTAACCAAAGTAGATTTTTCTGGACCTACGCATAAGGTATGGGTTGATGAAAAAGACATGTATGAAGCACATTCCATCATTATCTCAACCGGAGCCTCAGCAAAGTGGCTTGGATTAAAAAACGAGATCCGTTTGCGTGATTTAGGCGGAGGTGTATCGGCCTGTGCCGTGTGTGACGGCTTTTTCTATCGAGGCCAAGAAGTAGCCTTGGTTGGTGCTGGAGACACCGCGGCTGAAGAAGCAACATACTTAGCTAAAATGTGTAAGAAAGTGCATATGCTGGTGCGTAGAGATGAAATGCGCGCGTCTAAAATCATGCAGCAACGGGTATTCGATACCGAAAACATAGAAGTGCATTGGAATACAGAAACACTCGATGTATTGGGTGATCAAACCGTGGAAGGAATTCGCGTGGTAAACAACCAGACCAAAGAAGAAAGCACCATTGAGGTGACTGGTTTCTTTGTTGCTATCGGTCACAAGCCCAACACGGTAATCTTTAAAGGCTGGCTCGATATGGACGATACAGGTTACCTCAAGCACAAGCCGGATTCCACGCACACGAATATTGAAGGTGTGTTTGTGTCAGGTGACGCTGGCGATAAGGTTTATCGACAAGCGGTTACAGCCGCGGGCACGGGTTGTATGGCTGCACTTGATGCAGAGCGATACTTGGCCGCTAAGGGCATCCACTAAAAACTCAGACATATCATTAGAATGGAAAGAAGCGTCAATTGGCGCTTCTTTCTATTTTCGCGCCCCTTGTAATCAACTAACAATCAATATGAAGAAGATTTCTTTTTGGGCAATCATAGCCCTAACCTTAACCATCACATTGCAATCTTGCGCTGGCAACTCAGGCGATCAAAACACCGAACCAGTAGAAGACTCTACTGCTGTAACTGAAGCCGATGATTTTGAATACCTGGCCGAGCAGTTTGCCGACCTCAAGATCATCCGCTATCGAATCCCCGGCTGGGATAAGCTGAGCGCGAAGCAAAAAGAGCTCGTTTATTACCTCTACGAAGCTGGACTCAGCGGCCGTGATATGATCTGGGATCAGAACTATCGCCACAACTTAGAGATTCGAAAAGCACTCGAAACCATTATGGCCAACTACAGTGGCGATAAAGCCAGCGATGACT
>JALRDM010000398.1 GCA_023262195.1 Salibacteraceae bacterium
GTTCGTGATCAACAGCGTGTAGCAAGCAAGGTACTGGGCTCAGTAAACGAATCTTTCGGCCCATTCGAAGTGCTGCTATTACAGGGTATATGCATTTGATATGGTGAATAACGCAGTCGGGCTTAAAGGCTTCGTCCGCCGAGCGCTGGTCTTTGATGAGTTGTTGCTGAATAGGTTTGGTGCTACGCATCAACTTTAGAATGGTGCCAATTCTGCTCCATCCAGAACCTATTTGGCCCGTAATCTTCTTGACTTCAGGATCATCCATGAGCGCCAAGAAATCAGCGGTCATCGGATAGAATACAGGGCTGACTTCTTTTGCAAGATTTTTGAATTGTGCGGGCATACAAAAGGCTACCTCATGCCCGGAGGTTACGAGTTCTTCGCCAAGTGCAAGAAAGGGCTCCATATCACCACGGGAGCCTAAAGACATGAGTAAAACTTTATCCATTTTTTCGTGAACGCTCCGATTGCTCGTGGGAAGTGGCAGGTACTAACTCTTCTAAGCCGGAAAATTCTAAAGTTCTGCCATCCACAGCGGCGGCTTTCTGCAACCCTTGCAGGTGAGCAATAGTCGTGTGATCCAGGAAAGTAGTTTGGGTAAAGTTCAGAACAACAAGCTCTGATTCAGCCAGCGCATTGTCGATCTGTTTTTTCAAACCTAAGTAGTTGGAAAAAGTATATGCGCCGTTCAATTGGAGCTCGTTTGAAGAGCTTGTGATGTTGGTGGTGAACAGTTTGGAGATGCTGACTTTACCGATGATGAACAACAAATAGTTGCATAAAATTCCGATGCCAATACCAATAATAAGGTCCGTCGCAAGTACGGCGAGGAGGGTGGTTACAAAGACAATGATTTCAGTGGTGCCAATCTTGTACATGTGAACAAATTCCTTGGGCGAAGCCAAGCGAAATCCTGTGAAAACGAGCATTGCTGCAAGTGCCGACAGAGGGATAAGTTCAATAATAGAACTTGCTACTAATAGAAAGACCAGAAGGAACGCACCATGAAAGAAGTTGGCCCATTGCGTTTTCCCGCCATTATTGACATTGGCTGAGGAACGAACGATCTCGCTAATCATAGGTAAGCCTCCAATCAATGCTGCAAGTGATGAGCTTGACCCCATGGCCAACAAGTCCTTGTCGAGGTTCGATTTACGCTGGTACGGGTCGAGAGCGTCCACTGCTTTTGCACTTAAAAGACTTTCAATAGCGGCCACCAGGGCTATGCCAATAACGGCCGACCAGAAAGCGCCCTCGGCAATCTTTGAAAAACTCGGCAGTGTAAAACCATCACTTCCGAATAAGTCTTTTGGCATTTGAACCAAGGCCAGCTTGTCTGTGCCGAAATATTGCGCCATTGCGATAGTAACAATCATCACCCACATTGGTGCAGGTACAGCTTTAATTGGAGTCCAATTTATTTTCGGATGCACCATCAAGATGAGTATGGTGGCAATGGCGATAATTGCAGCATAAGTGTTTGTCTGAAGCAATGCATTTGGGATTTGCGTGGCGGTCTCAAGTATGCTCGCTTTTTCTGGCTGAACACCAATGGCAGGAAAAAACTGTTTGATCAATATGATTACACCGATAGCTGCAAGCATTCCGTGTACGGCTGCAGAAGGAAAGAAATCTCCAACCTTACCAACTTTTAATAGGCCAAATAGTGCCATGATGGCTCCTGCCACAACAATAGCGCCGAGCGTATGAGGATAACCGGCATATCCAGATTCTACTCCAGCACCACCAAGGCCTTCAGCGGCTCCTAAAATCACGACTATGAGGCCTGCTGCAGGTCCGGAAATCGTAACAAATGTCCCTGAAATTCTTGAACCGATGAGTCCTCCAACGATGGCTGTGATTAAACCCGCGAGTGGCGGTACTCCCGAAGCGATGGCAATTCCTAAACAAAGCGGTAAAGCGATCAGTGAGACGCTAAATCCCGAGGAAAGGTCGTCTTTGAAATGGGCTTTTAATCCAGCAAAACCAGTTTTCGGCATTGTCGATTTATCCATGGTGTTTCGGTGCTTTTGTGACTCCATTAGAGGAAGCCAATTTTATCTTGGATTTAAATGTAATTCGAAATGTCGAGAGATTCTTGGTTCTGATCGAATCGAAGCATGTGAAAACTAGCTAATGGTGTATAAATGTTGGGATTACTGCGTGTATAAATATTGAAGTATACTGGGATAAGCGGCACTTATGAATTCGGACAAAGAAAAAGCCAACCCAAGTTGTGGGCTGGCTTTGTTCTTTTTGGATCACCAAGTGGAGTCGGCGGGAATCGAACCCGCGTCCAAACAAGGAAGCCTGAGGCTTTCTACATGCTTATC
>JALRDM010000034.1 GCA_023262195.1 Salibacteraceae bacterium
TCACATTTCTCTTGCGTAGCCTTCAAATCATTGTACTGTTTTGATGGCACGCATGATGCCGACACGAAAATCATCAGGAGGGCAACTGGTAAATGCTTCATAGTCTTTAAATTGCTTTTTACAAAGCTAGCGGTGTGTAGAGCGTTGACGTGGGGCAGTAGCAGTACTTATAAACACCAGCTTATGAAATGCAAAGGGTCAGTTTCATCGCCCTGCAGCTGAAAGAAATTCATGTCAGGTTCGTTATTAATGGATTCTGCGGATGTTTGTAGACATTGCCGGATTAGGATCTAGAGTGGCGCACCTCAATACCCATAAACCAGTCATAACCATATTATTCCGATTTGTATTGGTGATAATGATGGTGGCATCTATGTGCGAGACTGTGTCTGCGCAAGACTTATACAAACAGATAAGCCTCACTTTGAATGGCGATACCACCCAGCTAGATACGAATAGCATTTTGCCAGAATCGTTCGAATTGACAGGGTTACAAGCCGAGGACTACCACGTTGATTTTGCCAAGGGAATAATCATTTTAAAAAATAAAGACCTGTCACTGCCCATCGAAGTAGAAGCAACATTCCAAACCTTTCCATTTAATTTTTCTAAGACATACAGCAATAAATCAACAGATCTAATTACTCAACCCGATCGCATTTACGACCCATTTCGGTCTACCGGCACCAACTCAAATGAAAAGCTACTTGATCTTGGTGATTTGGAGAAACGCGGTAGTGTGTCGCGAGGTATCACTGTTGGCAATAATCAGAGCCTTGGAGTTAACTCGAGTTTGAATTTACAGCTAAGCGGTAGGCTCAATGAGCGATT
Source organism: Salibacteraceae bacterium (assembly GCA_023262195.1). Taxonomy (GTDB): domain Bacteria; phylum Bacteroidota; class Bacteroidia; order Flavobacteriales_G; family Salibacteraceae; genus SHAN690. The sequence goes on from JALRDM010000034.1 coordinate 832, forward strand.
TAGCCTACTGGCTGCAATAGCTGACGAGAACGTTCCCATTCAGCCGGAAGGAAATACACAGCAATTGCAGGACTTTGACCAAGTGTATCTGCAAATCTTTGATGATAAAAATAGAATCACAGCTGGTGATTTTCAGGTTCGAAACGATGGGGGATATTTCATGCAGTTCAATAAGCGGCTTCAAGGTGGACGATATGAAACGCAGTTTTTTCCAGTAAAAGGAGACACTACTAAAAGGATCAGTGCGGACGTAAGTGGGGCAGTATCAAGGGGAAAATTTGCTCGACAGACCATTCAGGGGGTCGAGGGTAACCAAGGTCCATATCGACTCGATGGTGCGGAGGGTGAACGCTTCGTTGTAATTCTTTCAGGTACGGAACGAATCTATCTGGATGGCAAGCTACTTGTTCGAGGCCAAGAAAATGACTATGTCATTAATTACAACACTGCCGAGTTAACGTTCACGGCCAAAGTTCCCATTACCAAAGACCGAAGAATTGTTGCCGAATACCAGTATTCTGACCGCAATTATGCACGCTCACTTATCTACTCTGGCACTCAGTATAATTCCAAAAAGCTCGATTTACAAGTTGGGATATATTCTGAGAAAGATTCGCGAAATCAACCATTGCAACAGTCGTTAACCGATGAGCAAAAAACCGTGTTAACATCTATTGGCGATAGTTTGGATGATGCCGTGGCATCCAGTGTTGATACCGCGCAGTTTACGGAAAGCCAACTGCTATACCGATTAAGAGATAGCACATATTTTGATCCTGTATTGGACGATAGCGTTACCGTCAACGACATTCTTGAATACTCCACAAATCCTGAATTAGCCAATAGAAAAGCAGCATTCTCTGAAGTGGGTCAAGGCAATGGCGATTATGTGCGAGGTGCGCAGCTAGCCTTTGGGTATGTATATGATTGGGTCGCGCCCATTGGTGGTGTGTCTCAGGGAAACTTTGCACCCGTAATCTTACTGGTGACACCAAAACAACGCCAGATGGTTTCGGTTGCTGGAGAATATCGAGTCAACAAGAATATAGTGATCAATGCAGAGTGGGCGGGCAGCCAATACGACCTTAATACATTCAGTCCTTTAGATGGCTCGGACGACTTGGGTATGGCTGGAAAATTCGTTGTGGAAGGAAATCAGCCACTTTCTGAGTCATGGAAGGTAATTGGTGGGGTTGATTATGAGCACGTGAGCCGAAATTTTCAAGAAATCGAGCGTTTTCGCCCGGTAGAATTTGATCGGGACTGGAACATTAGGTCGCTAAACTTTAATGACAATCAAAACATCTTGGGAGCAAAAGTTGGGCTTGCACAGAAGGATGGAATTACAGCTCTGTACGGGGTGAAATCCTTTACCGCAGAAGATGCATTTACCGGCATACAAAACTCAGCCGATATTCGATCAGATTGGGATCGCTTGTCTGGTTTTTATTCTGCTAGCTTGACCAATCAAGATGGAGAGCGACTCAAAGCCGATTTTTATCAGCACAATTCCCAAATCAAGCTGCCGTTTTGGAAGGTTCAGCTTGGCTATAAAGACGATTTTGAGCAGAACAGAAGGTTTGATCCCAAGGCCGATACGCTTAATGATTTGAGCTATCAGTTTTGGGAGTGGGAGGCCTCCATTGCGAACGAAGATAGTGCCGAAAACAGGCATAAACTGAGCTATGCGGAGCGCACCGATTGGCTAAACCGTCAGCAGTCGCTTACAGAAGCCACGTTTGCTAGAATTTACGGCTATGCCATGGAGCTCAACAAAATGAAGCAATCACGCTTTGCCGTTCGGGTTAATTATCGAACGCTTGAAATTCGAGATACCACCATTACTACTCAGGAGCGAGAAAACACGTTAATATCCAGATTAGAGTATTCGTTTAGAGCCTTTCGTGGGGTTGTAAATTCCTCCACATTCTATGAGATTGGTTCTGGTTTAGAAAATCGAAGAGAGTTTATCTATCTAGAAACTACTCCTGGACAAGGTACTCATATTCATGTGGACTACAATGAAAATGGGGTGAAAGAACTGGGCGAGTTTGAGCAAGCCATTCAAGCCGACCAAATTGCCAGTGCCAATTTCATTCGAGTTTTTGTTCCAACCAATGATTACATCCGGGCATTTACCAATCAATTCAGTCAAACCCTGTTTTTAAGGCCGTCAGCCGTGTGGGCGAGTAAAAAGGGCGTGAGAAAATTGGTCAGTCGCTTTTCTGACCAATTTACTTACAGCTCTGATCGAAAGAATCTAGAGCTACCTTTCATAGAGCAGTTTAACCCATTCCTATTAGATATCGAAGACACCTTGCTTCAGTCGGTCAATTCAAACCTTCGAAACATCTTCTATTTCAACCAGAGCCATCCAGTGTTTGGTGCAGAGTTTAACTATCAAAGAACTAATGGCAGGAATTTCTTGACCACAGGATTTGAGTCACGGCTGGTGGAGCGCACGGGTCTTGGATTTCGCTGGAATTTTGCGCAGGCACTTGGGCTTGAAGCTCGGGGAGAACAGGGATCAAAAATCACGCGATCTAACGCTGTCGTACTGAGCAATAGAAACTTCAATATCTTTTTTCAAGAGGTTGAGCCGAGATTGAATATTCAGCCTGGCACGCTTTGGAGGATGAGCTTTCTTTTCACCTATAAAGAACAATTTAACCGTGTCCATCCTGTCGATGGTGCCCCTAGAGAGCGATCCATTAACCGAAAAACCGGAGTTGAGTTTACCTTGAGTACACCCGAGAAAGGAAGTTTATTGGTGAACGGAAACCTAATCCAGATTAGCTATTCTGGACGCCCCGACAGCCCTGTTGGATTTGAGATGTTAGATGGTCTTCAGACTGGGCTGAATGGAACTTGGGGCGTTTCCTATCAACGAACGCTGGCCAATAATCTTCAGTTGAGCATTAATTATAATGGAAGACAGTCACCGGGCATCCCAGTGATACACACGGGAGGTGTACAAGCAAGGGCGTTTTTCTAAAGGTTGCCAAGCGCCTCGTCCATCATGATTGGGCTGCCCACATAGAATGGACATCGTTGATGCAGTTCGGTAGGTTTTATCTCAAGAATATCTTGCAGACCATCGGATCCTCGGCCACCAGCATTCTTCGCAAGAAAACTCATGGGGTTGCATTCGTATAGGAGCCTTAGTTTGCCTTTTGGTGAATCAGTGGTAGCCGGGTAAACGTAAATCCCACCCTTTAAAAGATTCCGATGAAAGTCTGCAACCAGTGAACCTATATATCTGCCGGTATACTTCCGCTTACCGTTTTCTCCACGCTTGTCTTTGCAGTGTTGCGCGTATGCCTTCAACTCGGGGTTGAAATCATCCAAGTTTACCTCGTTGATGGAGTAGACCTTTCCATCTTCTGGAAATGACACAGACTTTTTATAGAGATAATAGTCTCGATCCTCAGGATTGAGTGTAAACATGTGTGTGCCATTTCCGGTCGAGAAAACCAATTGCGTACTTACGCTGTAAGTCACGTATCCCGAGGCCACTTGGTGTATTCCCGCTTGTAAGAAGTCTTTGTCAGAAAGATTTTCTCCTGCTGGAGTCAAGCGCTTGTATATCGCAAAGATGGTCCCGATCGCCACATTCACATCAATGTTCGATGAACCATCAAGAGGGTCAATCATCACAACGTATTCTCCAGTAAGCGATTCGTCAAATTGCAGTGCATGGTCCTGCTCTTCACTGGCCATACCTGCTACTGACCCGCATAACCTAAATTCCCTTATAAAGCACTCATCGGCATAAACATCTAGCTTTTGTTGTTGCTCGCCTTGAATATTCTCCGATCCTTTTGCGCCAAAAATATCCGCCCCTAAACCCGCTCGACTCACTTCATTTTGCACCGTTACCGATGCTTTATGTATGGCTTCAAAGATCGAAGCTAGGTTTGGACTAACGTTTTCTGAATTGAGAAATGAGCTCAGACTTGTCATGTCAATTTTTGCGCAAAGGTGGTAAATCTGGAAGGGTAATTTTTGCAGACTTCTTTTCCTCTGGCGACTTTTCTGGATTCAGACCCGCCTTTAAAAATCGATAGCTGTCTAGAGTATATATAACTTCATAACCCAGGGGCAGAATCTCATCGGTAATGATTTCTGTGAGTTCATTTTTTAAGGAGCTGAAATAACGTTTTTTGATTAACGAGTAAAGCTCGTTCCCATCGCTATCAAATACTGTAAAATGTGCTATGATCACACGGTCATAATTGTCGGATTCATAAGCCTGTTGATTGGCGGCTGCATTAAGCAAGTTCAACTCGTTAATGGAGATATAATAATCTACATTATACTTTGGCGTTAAGGAGTCAAAGAGAATAGGATTAACCACTTTGGCTTTGGTGATGAGTTCTCTATGATCAGCCACGCTTACCACCTCTCCGCGTTCAATTCTCGCACCTGGTTCGTCCGTTTGCTCTACATTGGACTGAAGCTTCTCCCAATAGTTGGCCAACCTGCTTTTAAAGTTTTGATCATCCTTAATCACAGGCGGTTCGTATGGTTTTACAGAAGGCGCAATTACTTTGTAGAAGAAGTCGAGATCATGGTTGAGTGACGCATCATCAGCGTGTAAGTTGACATAATCATTGTGCTCCTTAGCAGCAATGATTATTGCATTATCAAGCCCTTTTCTGAAAAATCCACGCGTATGCTGGAAGGTGTAATTAGTCCCTTCTGCGATGTATCGATCAATTTCACTCATGTATTGGTCTGGATGAAAGGGTGTAACCAAAATAATTGGGCGCTCTAATAACGCGATTGAATCGCGATAAAATCCAAGATAAAGCGAGTCATTCGTGGGCCCATATGGGGATTGAGCAAGTCCAATAGCCGAGTAAACGATGAGCACTAATGCATATACAAACTTCATAAAGTCGAAATTATTCTGATAGAGTTTTAGAAAAAGGGCTGTATGGAATGATTAGCAACAGTGAAGTGTGCAATTCGAATGATCTTTATCACCAATCATTGTAAAGCCTCTCCTACTTTCTAACTTTGCTTACAACTTGTAACTAAAACATATGCCTTTTTATCACAGCCTCGGTAAGATACCTTCAAAGAGACACACACAGTTTCGACAAGAAAATGGAGAGCTTTATCAGGAACAGCTTTTTGGCACCATCGGTTTTGATGGAATGTCGAGCAACCTATACCATGTGCACGCTCCAACACGTGTGACCAACGTTGGAGATTCTATCAGTATGGCGCCAGAGATTGCCGTGGAGAATAATATGAAATCGCGAATGCTGAAAGGTTGGGAAGTTCAGTCAAAAAGCGATTACTTAGAAAGTCGGGTACCGGTTTTGGTTAACAATGATGTTCAACTCATTCTTTCTGCGCCAACATCATCACTACGCGATTACTTTTACAAGAACACTGATGCCGATGAGTTGATTTTTGTGCATAAGGGGACCGGTAAATTGAGAACACACCTCGGTAATATTCCATTCAAGTATGGAGACTATCTGCTTGTTCCGCGCGGTATGATTTATCAAATAGAATTCGATGGATCTGACAATCGACTTTTTATTACCGAGTCCAGACAACCCATTTATACCCCAAAGAAATATCGGAATTGGTTCGGCCAGCTATTAGAGCATTCACCCTTTTGTGAGCGCGATCTGCGACCACCAAGCGAACTGGAAACGCATGATGAGAAAGGAGAATTCATAATGAAGGTCAAAAAACAAGACGCTCTGCATACCATTACTTATGACCGCCACCCATTCGATGTGGTGGGTTGGGATGGATTCAACTTTCCATATGCTTTCAGTATTCATGATTTTGAGCCCATTACTGGAAGGATTCATCAACCTCCTCCCGTGCACCAGACCTTTGAGACCACTGCGTTTGTAGTATGCTCTTTCGTGCCTAGATTATATGACTATCACCCAAAATCCATTCCGGCACCCTATAATCACAGTAACATTGACTCTGATGAAGTATTGTACTATGTGGATGGCGACTTTATGAGTAGAAACCATGTGGAGAAAGGCTATATTTCATTACACCCAGCGGGGATACCGCATGGTCCTCATCCAGGTGCCATGGAACGAAGTATAGGTCAAGAAAAAACGGAAGAGCTGGCAGTAATGGTAGATACCTTTGCCCCTTTGAAGATTACCAAGCAGGCGCTTGGAATCGATGATGAAACCTATTGGAAAAGCTGGATAGATTAAAACGAATGAAGACAAAATGATAACCGACACAACATCACTTAAGCTGGAGAAGGAGAACCCAGATGCAGAAGATTTTTTACCACTATTGGGAACGGACTACGTAGAATTTTATGTAGGCAATGCAAAACAGGCGGCACATTATTATAAAACAGCATTTGGCTTTCAGTCTTTCGCTTATGCTGGTTTAGAAACTGGAATGAAAGATCGGTCGTCATATGTTATCACCCAAGACAAAATAAAAATAGTACTTACCTCTCCGCTAAATGCGGAGTCGCCTATTAACGATCACCTGGCAAAACATGGTGATGGTGTAAAAGTTGTGGCACTTTGGGTAGATGATGCCACAAAGAGCTGGGAAGAAACCACAAAGCGCGGTGCAAAATCATACATGGAGCCAACCAAAGAAGAAGACCAGCATGGCTATGTGGTGCGCAGTGGTATTCATACCTATGGAGATACGGTTCACATTTTTGTGGAACGATCAAATTACAATGGAGTGTTCTTGCCTAACTATAGAAAGTGGGAAAGCCACTACAACCCAGCACCAGTAGGTTTAAAGTATGTGGATCACATGGTTGGAAATGTGGGCTGGGGAGAAATGAATAAGTGGGTTGAGTTTTACGCAAAGGTGATGGGCTTTGCTCAATTGATCTCTTTCGATGATAAAGACATCAGCACGGATTACACTGCACTGATGAGTAAGGTGATGAGCAATGGCAATGGACGCATTAAGTTTCCTATAAACGAGCCTGCAGAGGGAAAAAAGAAATCTCAAATTGAGGAGTACATTGATTTTTATAATGGTGCGGGAGTTCAGCATATTGCTGTCGCTACAGATAATATCATTCACACCGTATCAGAAATGAAAAATCGCGGAGTCGAATTTTTATACGTTCCGTCAAACTATTATGACGATTTGCTCGATAGGGTAGGAGAAATCGATGAAGATATTGAACCCCTAAAGGAGCGTGGAATTTTGGTTGACCGAGATGATGAGGGTTATTTATTACAATTGTTTACAAAGCCACAGATGGATAGGCCCACGTTGTTTTTTGAAATTATACAGCGCAAAGGCGCCAAGAGCTTTGGTAAAGGCAACTTTAAGGCGCTTTTCGAAGCGATTGAACGTGAACAAGAGGTAAGAGGCACGCTATAATCATATTCATCGAAAAAAAAATAGGGTACAAACCTATATTCTGTATTTTCGTCTAAAGAAAATGTTGTATCCTTGTCATCTTATTCAAAAAAAAGTTTTAATGAATAAGCGATTTGAATGCTTCATTCTTATTATATATGCACTTTAACTTTAAACTAATTTTATGAAATCAAAAATTACTCTTCTAACAGCGGCATTGTCCCTGTTAGGATATGTGTCGTTTGCGCAGTATTGCACTTCGTTTGCTGCCTTTACCGGAGATGGTAGGATCAACTCCGTCAATCTAGCTGGAGAGACTACGACTATTAATGCTGTAAACACTAGTGGTTGTCAAACGTATACCGACAATACACTTCTGCCTGCTGCTGATGTAGTTCTAGGAAATGCTTATACTGTAACTGTTCAACACGGAACGTGCAGTTCATTTTTCGGTTACACGAGAGGGCATAAAATTTTTATTGATTGGAATCAAGATGGTGACTTCGAAGATGCCAATGAAGATCAGGGAGCCTCTACTTTCAGTAGTTCCACGATTTGGACGTTCAACCACACGATCAACGTTCCAGCTAATGCCTTCTTAGGAGAAACACGGATGAGAATTGTTTCTTCAGAAGTAAATCAAGCTGCGCAAATTTTGCCATGTGGCCCTTACGACAACGGAGAGACGGAGGATTATACAATCTTCGTAACAACTCTTAACTTAACTGCTTTTACGCCAGATACTTTAATGTTAGATTGTTACAATAGTGATGACGGTTCAATCAAGGCGTTAGCTGTAGGTCTGAATGCAGCTCCTCCGTTTAACTACCTATGGTCGACTGGAGCTACCACGGATTCTATTGGGGGTTTAGTAGCAGGTACGTATTCTGTTATTATTACAGATAATAATGGAGTTATGGATACTTCATTCACTGAATACCTTGCGCCTGACACCTTAGTTGCTGACGCTTATTTAACTCAACCAATGATATGTGATTACGATATTTCTGAAGCAACTGTTGATGGTTCTGGAGGTACACCGATCACTAACGCATATGTTTGGGATACTACATCAGCTAACTATATGTGGGAAGATGGTGGTGAAGCTGCTACACAGATTTTCTTAAGTAATAACCAAGTCTCAGTTCCGCAAGATATCGGATTTGACTTTGTATACTTCGGTGATACATTTGATCAATTTGTGATGGCGTCCAATGGATTTATCTCTTTCAACGGATCATCCGATAATGGTTGTTGTGATGGCGATGCAATTCCAAATAACTCTAATTTCGAGCCTAACAACGCTATCTATGCTGCTTGGGATTATTGGACAGCTACAGCATTTACATCCAATTATTCTTATCATGTAACGGGCATTGCTCCGTTTAGAACTTGCGTTATTTCCTTTGAAGATTTACCAGTCTGCTGTGGTCAAGCGCCACCCCGCGTAACTGCTCAAATCAAGTTACTTGAAACGACCAACTGCATTGAAATACATACAGAATTCTTTAGTTATCCAGGTTTTGGTTCTATGACACAAGGAATCGAAAATGCTGATGGAGATGAGGCTTATACTTATCCTGGCAGAAACGGTTCAAACTGGAGTGGCACTCCGGATTCCTCATCGTTTATCGGCTTTTGTCCACCAGATGAAAACGGTTTAACATACGAATGGTCTACCGGTCATACTGGTAAGGATATTCAAGGATTACCTCAAGGCGTATACGATGTTTCGGTGTCGGATAAAAACGGCTGTGTTACTGTGGATACCCTAATTGTAGAGCCAATCAGTTTCTTGACCGACTCAGCTATGGTTACGGATATTGCGTGTTTCGGAGATAATAATGGTATGGTTGATCCAGGAATAACTGGGGGAATACTTCCATATCAATTCGACTGGAATTCAGGTCAAACCACCGCTACAATCACGGGCTTAGGTCCTGGCACATATTCTGTATCTGCAGAAGACAATGTGGGTTGTACGATTGAAGTAAGTGAACTAGTAGTACACGAGCCCGCTTTACTTCAAGCAGCTGTAAATAACGTAGTAAACGTTAATTGTCCTGGAGATACCAATGGCTCAGCTACTGGTGTGGCTGCAGGTGGTGTTGCTCCCTACATGTACATGTGGAGTCCAGTTAATGTGGTGGGTCAGACTGCCTCAGGTTTGGGCGATGGAAATTACAACTTCGTTGTAACAGATAGCAATGGCTGTAAAAGCTTCGCGAGTGTTTCAGTACTTGCAGACAATAGCCTGCCTGAAGTGGATTTAGGTCCAGATATCTTCAGCTCTGAAGGAGGGGAATTCATTCTTGACGCTGGCTTGCATACTGCATACTCTTGGAGTGACGGAGGTTCCAATGCTACTACCACTGTAACTGAGAGTGGTAAGTATCGAGTGACTGTTACTAACGAGGCAGGTTGTCAAGCAACAGATGAGGTTGAGGTTGAAATTTGGCCTACTGGAGTTAATACTCTAGCCAACACAGGCATCAATGTT
>JALRDM010000052.1 GCA_023262195.1 Salibacteraceae bacterium
TTATGAATAGAACTTCTATTCACTCGAGCGGACTAACTCTTTTTGGCTTTATTCTTGGAGCATTAAACACCCTTGTGCTCTACACTCGATTAGTTGGGGTAGAACAATACGGAACGATTGCTTTTATTCTAGCCTCAGCTACACTTATTTCACCTTTTATAAGTCTAGGTATGCCTCAAGGTTTACTTCGATTTTATGATTCGCTCACCCCAATTGAAAGACCCCGTTTATTAGGTTTTGCCATACTAGCGATCTCGTTAATTACCTCAATTTTATTTGGTGTCGTTTATTTCTTTCATGGATGGTTAGGCCAATACTCTGAAGCTATTAATAATCTCTCCCTATATGACTCTGTAACTATCTTGGCTATTGCATTGTCAATGGGAGTATTTGAGCTTGGTTTTGCTTTGGCTAAGCTTCAATTTAAACCACGGTCCGGTGTTTTTTTAAAAGAAGTATATCCTCGTTTACTCATAACCCTATACCTGATTCATCTTTATTGGTCTGATTTTAATTGGAGCGAGTTTATCCTGTTTTTATTGGTGAGCTATTTAACCCGCGCACTATTCATATGGATGATAGCCTTACGAATATCAGGAATTTCACCCTCATTTAACTTTAAAGGTCTAAGATTGAGTGCGATACTTAGCTATTCGTTATTGGTGTTACTAGGGAGCTCTTTAAGTCTGTTCTTTTTAGAAGTAGATAAAGTAATGCTGTTCGAATTGATGACTGCCTCAGAGGTGGCTAATTACACGGTAGCTGTTTTTATCGCAACTACTGTTGCGATTCCGTTTAGAGGTTATTTACCACTTTATGGCCCTAAAATGGCCCGTTCTTATAATGCAGATAACCATTTATTTCATGCAGCTAATGAACTAAAAAGTGCGAACGATCAAATATTCGATCTGAGCTCACTTATTGTTCTATTATTGTTGGCTGCCTTTCCTTTAATTCAATTGGTTTTGCCCGCAGCGTTCGAAAAGGGTTTAGAATTAATTCCCATTTTAATTTTTGCCAAATTCATCGACGCTATTTCTGGCTTGACCACACCGCTATTTCAATACTCCAAATTCTATTCAAAGTATCTTGTTTTAAGCATGTTGATGTTTGCTTTGCTGGTACTTACAAACGTTTGGATGATACCCTTGTACGGTCTTAAAGGTGCTGCCTTTGCTACTGCGTTAACATTTTGTGTTTTCTCCACATTAAAACATTGGTTTGCATGGAGATGGTTTCGAATAGCACTGGTAAACCGAAACTACGTATGGCCGGTCTTATCGATTGTTTTGTCTAGCCTGGCATGGATTTTATTCGATGCTTTTGCTATCTATATTTCTATCGGATTATTAGCCATATTTCTAATACAACTTTACCAAAAGGGGAAGCTTCAAGAATTTATTCAATCTTTGATCTAAGGTATTCAGCGGTATACGAATCTTTAGATGATACTATTTCTTCAGGAGTTCCAACGGTAAGAAGTTGTCCGCCCTTATTTCCTCCAACGGGACCTAGATCAATGATATGATCGGCACACTTGATGAGATCAAGATGGTGTTCGACAACAACAACTGTATGTCCATTTTCAATAAGAGCTGTGAATGAGGCTAAGAGGAGTTTGATATCGTGAAAGTGTAACCCTGTGGTTGGTTCATCAAATATGAAAAGGGTTCGTGAACTATTATTTCCCTTACTGAGAAAGGATGCTAACTTAATTCTCTGAGCCTCACCACCAGATAAAGTGGCAGAAGACTGCCCGAGCTGAACATACCCTAAGCCTACATC
>JALRDM010000060.1 GCA_023262195.1 Salibacteraceae bacterium
CCCGAAATCACAAAGGTCTTTCCAGAAAGCTTATCGGTTCGATCGCTTAAAGCCTCCTGAGGAATTTCCAATTGAAGGCCATGGTTCTTCAATCGGTCGATAATTGCTGTATTTGCCTCTTGCGTAAAAAACTCTTGCACATTTTGTGCTATACGGTTGCCAATTTCATCAACCGATAAGAGTTCCTCAGTCGATGCCGCTTGCAACTTTTCCATCGAGTGAAAATGCCGAGCGAGTTTCTTCGCCACAGTTTCACCCACATAGCGTATGCCTAAAGCAAATAATACACGCTCAAAAGGAACCTCTTTGGAAGCCTCTAACCCTTGTAGAATATTATCCACAGACTTTTGCGCCATACGCTCCAGGGGTAATAAATCCTCAGCGCCAAGGTCATATAAATCCGCGATGTTCTTGATGAGCCCAGCCTCGTAGAATTGCTCGATAGTTTCAGCGCCAATCCCTTCAATATCCATGGCACGCCTGGATATGAAATGTTGCATTCGACCCGCGACTTGTGGCGGACACTCCGCCTGATTCGGGCAATAGTGTTGCGCTTCACCTTCTAGACGAATCAGCGGTGTATTGCATTCAGGACAAAACTCCCCATATTCAAAAGGAACCGCATCATCGCTCCTTTTTGCCATATCGACACCGGTAACCTTAGGGATAATTTCACCCCCTTTTTCTACAAATACGTGGTCACCGATGCGTAAATCCAACTTCGCAATTTGATCCGCATTGTGCAAGGAAGCGCGCTTAACAGTTGTTCCTGCCAACAACACAGGGCTCAAGTTTGCCACGGGTGTAATGGCCCCAGTCCGACCAACTTGATAGGTTATTGAATTCAGCTGTGTGCTCACCGAGGCAGCCTTAAACTTGTAGGCAATAGCCCAGCGTGGCGATTTTGCAGTATATCCCAATTCCTCTTGTTGGTCATAAGCATTGACCTTGATTACCACACCATCAATTTCAAAATTCAGATCGTGCCTTTTTGTATCCCAATAATTGATGAAATCCATGATCTCATCAATTCCTTTGCAACGCTCTATCATACGCTCGGAGTGTTCTGGAATTTGAAAACCCCAGTTGCCAGCTGCCTGTACGGCTTCATAGTGGTTGGAAGCAATGTTCGATTTACTATACACACCATACAGGTAGCAGTCAAGACCGCGCTCCGCAACCAGCGAAGAATCCTGATTCTTAAGCGTTCCGCTTGCCGTATTTCTTGGGTTGGCGTATAAATCTTCACCGGCTTGGGCGCGCTGATGGTTCAGTGCTTCAAACCCATCGAGCGGAAAAAATATCTCTCCACGGATTTCAAGTTCATCAGGAAAATCATTGCCCTGTAAGGTCATGGGCACGGTTTTAATGGTCCGCACATTGGCACTTACATCTTCACCTTTTGTTCCGTCACCGCGGGTAACTGCCCGATCAAAAGCTCCGTTCAAGTAACGTATTCCAATAGCTACTCCGTCATATTTTAACTCACACACATATTCCAAATCAGCATCTGTGAGCTTGCGGGCACGGCTTTCAAAATCCACAATCTCTTCCTTAGAATAGCTGTTGGATAGTGATAGCATGGGGTAATCATG
>JALRDM010000224.1 GCA_023262195.1 Salibacteraceae bacterium
ATATTGTCTCCTATTTTTAACAATATTCTATTTACTAAATTGTTTATAACGTCACCTACTATGGGTATTCGTCCTGATATAGCTTCAGTGACGCTTGGGATTATAACAACCACAACCACACCTTTAAAAATTTCACCTATACCTTCCTTCTTTAATTTATCACCCACAGATTCTAAGTCATTTAACGCATTCTTAGTTAATTCAAACCCATAAGTAATAAGCACTTGCATATCCTTTTCGATCTTGTGCAAGAAGAAGTTTATACCACCTAGTAATCCGAAGAGAAACCAGAGCCCACCTCCGAATATGACATAAAGTATTACTAATGTGGCTGACATATCAATTGTGAGAAAGAAAATGACAAAACCGATTAAAGCCAGGATCACTGAGCCTAAAATGTTTTTGGCAGCATAATTCGGAAACAATATCATATCTCCAATTTTCTGCACAATTTCAGGATTCTTGTACCTTTCTAAATTTATACCGTACTTTTCTAAAATGAGTTCTTTTAATTCTTCTTTATCCGTTTTAATGTTCGCTTTTTTCATAATTTTTTGGATTAATTGAAGAACCAATACTCCTTAGTCCAGTAGTTTATTCCTTTAAATTTAATCAAGTAAAATTGCTCTCTGCTCGCTCCAATATTCATCGTAATTGTAATTTGAACTTGAACGATTGATTGCTTCACCCCAGCTTTCTTTAGTTGTTAGATCATCATCAAATCTTACAGGGCTGACATCACTCGATGGATGAATTAGTCGCTTTAGCTCTATAAGCTATAATGCTCTTGTTAACTTAATGTATTACCACCCGCCTCGTCTCATTCAGCCGCGGACCATTTAGTTTCAGTAGGTAAATACCCGATGTCAAATTCAAGTCAAAACTCTTGGCCATGCCTTGCATCGATCCGGTGGTTTCTTGATAAACCCGCTTACCAGAAAGATCCATGATTTCAATTTCAACCTTGCCAGTATATCCAATCATTTCAACGTAAAAACTTCCGTTGTTTGGATTTGGATACACGTTTAAGTTGAAGTCCTCTGTCTTCTCAACGCTTAATGGATACAGGTCATCACCATTCACTTCAAACGTGTCGCCACCGATAATAGCTACTGGAAATCCATTCACCTCTGACCAAATGGTGTCGATGGTCATGGCATCTATCGCGAAAGCAAAATCTAGCTTATTGCCAAACTCTGGCTCAAAAGACTGTAAGATTCCATTGCCTGTTCCTCTCCAAATTCTCAATAAACCATTGCCTTGATTAGGATTGGCCCAGTAAGATAAACCATCGTGACCTGAGTCGGTCAACTCCAATCGATAGCACCCGGTGTCTAGGCGAAGTGTATCTCTATAAAGCGTGTTGGCTGTCATATTATCGCGTTCAAATACTTCGTTACCAGCGGCATCATAAATCTTCAGCTCATTCTGCGCTGGAACATTGTTGGTTGAAAGCTGAATAATGATGTCCCCTTCATAGATCGGAGGTAATTCGTATCGGCTTGTAAAGGCATTATTTGCAGCATATTGATCCGTCCCACCATTCACTTCAACTATGGTTGCTGTAAAGCGGTTTGTGCCATCTCCTAAGTAGAAAGCTCCATCTTGAAATGGTAGTTCCACTTCTTCAGTTTCCAAAAACCCGAGCTCCCCTTCCCAAGTATAAGTTTTGGGTAAACCCCCAGAAACTTCATATCGAATTTTTGCACTCGTCAATTCTGTTGAACCTGTATTTCTGAGCACAATCTTTGGCGACTGGCAAGCTGGGTTGAATCGTGAATAATACCCCCGACTCGATGGTGAGAGCACATCATAAACTTCAGCATCCATTGAATATGCGGGCTCATCGTATTGAATAACGTGTGTGGCCACCACGTAATTTCCATTCCCCATTCCTTGGTTATTGGCGGGCACATCGGTAATGTCGTAATCAAGTTCGAAAGAATTGCCTGAAACCATATCGGTGATATCGTATTCAAAATTCTTTACTAAGTCACCAGGGCACCATCCTTCTCTCGCTCCGGGCCAAGTTCCACCCTGCGGGTAAACTGGGTTATAAGCACATTGAAAATCCTGCCATATATGCCAGTCGGTAGCATACTGCCCGTTCACATACAAGAAATGTGTGTTGTCTTTCCATTCACAGCAATGAGGATAATTGCCATCGTTACTGTTGTGGCCATGACCTGTCATTCTAGAAATGACTTTGAATCTTTTGGCCTGCGGATTTACATCCACATCAACAGGCGCAAGCTGCTCGTCATTGTCAAGGGCGCTATATCGAATGGATCGTGACTGACCCCATGGGCGATTTAATTCCACCACGTTTGCCGGGGGCGTACCATCAATGAAGGCAAATTTTAGATCGAGCAGTTCTTGCTGATTTCCCGAACTGATATCCACTGAATCTCTCAATAGATGCGCATAGTCCGTGACATCATAAATCCAAGTAAACCCATTTGGCCCAAGAGAAAGACCGATTCCGTATGGTGTAATAAATCTGCCTATTTCATAGCGGTCAATAACCTCATAAGGAGGTAGGTAGAAGTTAAGGTCACCGTTTGTCCACGTAGTGTTGCCCGCGAAATATGTCGAGTCAATTTTACTTCCATTCGGATTGTACACGTAGCTATAACCATCAGGTCGCACATAAGTGCCATTGATGGCCTCGGCAGCGTTTCCAACCACCCCATATTCTATTACAGAAAATAATGGTTGATTTACCGTATCGTGCATCAACGTTGTGGTAATGGTGTCATCATAGTCACCTTGTGCAATAATTAATCGAGGAACAACATTGGTTTGTGTAGCATTTCTAAAGATTTCCCAACCAGGATAAGTCTCCACCTTTGGAGCTCCATGCCAATATCCAACCAAGCCGGATGGTGCCTCATTGACTAGGTTATAGCCATGGTTGAACTTGAAATAAATCGCCATATCCGAATAGTCAGGGTGTGCCGCAGTCACATCTTTGTGCATCCATTCTTCGATGGTACTTTGATCCAGCTCCTTCTTCCAGACCCTGAATTCATCCAATTTGCCGTAGTACGGATAACTATTCACTCCACTACCGATCATTAATCGCTTCAAGACTCCTAGTGATCGATTCTTATCATTTCCAGATTGCCAAAGCGATCCGTTGAGGTAAATATTCATTTGACCTGTAGCGGTGTTTTTGGTGAAGGCCCAATGATTCCACTTTCCTTCTAAGTCTATTGTATTTGCTGCTTTTTGAATTCGATCGTATCCGGCACCTTCGCCAGCGTCCCAATAGACCGAACCATTACTCCATGGTAAGTGACAGTTCAAAGCACGAACGTTATTAAAATCATGTGCCTCAAAGATTGAGGTGTTCGAAGGAAGCTTGTCTGGATCACCATAAAGCCAAAAGCTCACCGTAATTTCATCTTCAAAATCATAAGAGCTCAACGGAACCTCAATTCTATTTCGATCTTCTTCAAACATTACATATCCATCATCGCCACCAGCGTACCAAGCATTGGAGTTGGCTTGCGACTCAGCCTGAAGGGTATAAGCAGAACCAGCCGCTTCATTGGTGAAACTAATTTCAACCAATAAGTTGTGTGTGCCGTTCCATTCAAAAGGCTCGGTGAGATTAATGGTATTGAGTCCAGTAGATGTGAACACGACATCTTGCTCAAAGACTTTATCCATATTAAACCATTGAAACTCATCCAAAGAATTTGGAGCGTAGTTGCGCATGCGAACCGTGAAGTGATTTAACTCTGAACCTAGGCTTGTAAGGTCAAAAGTCAACCGGTCGATGGTATCTGCTGTCATCCCGCTCGATATCAAATCAGTGGAAGGAATCAAATATTGAAACCGAGCAACTTTCTCATCGCTAGCAATCACATTAGAACTGGTGGTTGCTCCATTAGCGAAGTCGTAAGTGGTTTCATTGGTTACGGAATTGATCACCCTGTCTTTTTGACTCCATTGGTAGACATCGTGCATTGGCGTAGTATGCGTCTGGATGGTTTCAAAATCGTTTCCACCGGCCAAATACTTTCTGTGCGTGGCTTCATTTGAATCCAAAACCCCAGTGTTGTCATAAACAAAGGTGTAAGTCAAGTAATCCCATTCGCCACAATCGAAGCCATCATGCGTAGTTGCAGGATCGCACTTCAGAGTTTTATACATCAACACCTTGCGGTACTGTTCGTTTGGTGAAGGAAATTCGTAAACACCTCTTCGCTTTGTGATGTCGTCAAAGGTGAATGTTTGCACCCAATTGGTGTCTTGAGCTGTTGCGCTAAACGCAACGAAAAATGTCAATAGAAACGTGTAAAATTGCTTCATAGTTCTTTTCATGTGGTTTCAAATTTAATCTTCGGAAATGAATTTAGACTAGCGAATTTCCAATCCGCTATCAATCCTATCGGTTGGTGAAATAAACATCAGCTTGCCAGCATCATCTTCGGCCATTAAAATCATTCCTTGGCTTTCTACTCCTCGAATTTTCCTCGGCTCGAGATTACACAGCACCGATACCTGCTTCCCAACCACATCTTCGGGGTTAAAGTGTTGCGCAATGCCAGATACGATTGTTCGTGTCTCTGAACCTAAATCAACTGAAAGTTGCAGTAGTTTATCCGCCTTTTTGACTTTTTCCGCAGTAAGTATCGTTCCAACTCGAAAATCCATTTTCATGAAATCATCGAACGAAATATTGTCTTTGAAAGGACGTGCATTGCTTTCTTCTGTTGAATTCTCCACTTTTTTCAATTTTTCAATCTGTTTGTCCATTTCCTCATCTTCCACTTTAGAAAATAGCAAGTCTGCCTTACCAATGGTGTGCCCTGGTTCATAGCCTTCAAAGCCCTTTTCAATATTCAGCATTGTGCGAATCTTTTTGGCAGTGTTTGGCAAGAATGGATCAATTGCCTCCGACAAGTAGCCTGTAATGAGAAGCGCGCTGAACAAGATTTTCTTTACCTCTTCAGGATTTGTTTTTTGCAACTTCCAAGGTTCGAGATCGGCTAAAAACTTGTTTCCAAAGCGCGCCAACCCCATAGCTTCACTCAGTCCATCTCTAAACTTAAGTTGCTCGATATAGGCCCTCGACTTGGCAATAAATTCTTGAGCCTGATTGGTGACTTCCCAATCCACTTGACCTACGGGCACTTCTCCATCGTAGTATTTATTGGTAAGCACCACTACTCTATTGACAAAGTTTCCAAGAATGGCTACCAACTCATTGTTTACACGCGCTTGATAGTCCTTCCATGTGAATTCACTGTCTTTTGTGTCAGGAGCAATAGAAGTCAGTACATACCGTAGCTCATCCTTGCGGTTTGGAAAGTCTTCCAAGTACTCATGCAACCACACCGCATGATTACGCGAGGTAGAAATCTTGTCGCCCTCTAGATTCAGAAATTCATTCGCAGGCACATTGGTTGGAAGGTTATAACCACCATGCGCTTTTAAAATCATCGGGAAGATGATGCAATGAAAAACGATGTTGTCTTTACCTATAAAATGAACCATCTCGGTTTGATCATCTTTCCACCACTTCTCCCAGTCATTTTCATCGCCTTGGTCAATTGACCATTGCTTTGTGGCAGATATATAACCAATAGGTGCGTCTAACCAGACATACAGCACTTTGGCTTCAGCGTCATCTAAGGGAACCGGCACTCCCCAATCGAGGTCGCGTGTCATAGCTCGGTCACCTAAGCCACTTTCAATCCAACTCAAACACTGACCGACCACCTGCTTCCGCCACTCCAGAGGATTGTGATGCGGCACCGAATCGACCTTACCATCGCGAATAAACTCTTCTATCCAATCTGAATGATCACCCATGGGTAGGTAGAAGTGCCATGTCTTTTTAAGCTCGGGCTTTGAACCACTCAAGGTTGACTTAGGGTCAATCAGCTCTGTTGGACTCAAGGTTTTACCGCAGTTTTCACACTGATCGCCATAGGCACGATCGCTGCTACAATTTGGGCACGTACCCACAATAAATCGATCAGCCAAGAATTGACCCGCTTCTGGATCAAACATTTGTTCATTTTCAACTTTCTTAAACACTCCCTTTTCATGCAGTTTCAAGAAGAAATCTTGCGCGGTTTTGTGGTGTAATTCCGAAGATGTGCGGTGATAAATATCAAAGTCAATCCCAAAATTTTCGAATGCCTTTTTATTGATTTCATGAAACTGATCAACAATAGCCTTTGGTGTAGAGCCTTCCTTAATAGCCTTCATGCTAATGGCTGCTCCATGCTCATCGGATCCGCATACGTGCAATACACTCTCCTCACCATACTTAGCTCTAAGGTATCGAGTGTAAATGTCTGCCGGAAGGTAAGCCCCAGCAATGTGCCCAATATGCAAAGGACCATTGGCATAAGGGAGTGCGGAAGTAACAAGACGTCTTTTTGGTTCTGACATTATCAGTATTAAAATGAGCTGGTTAAAGATTGTGTCACCAATCAATATAAAGCCGTCAAAAGTAGTAATACCTTAGCCGCATGCCTACACCCAAATCGCTTAAAAACGGAGATACGGTAGCCATCGTAGCCACTGCAAAAAGATTACAACCCAATGAGATTGATGGTGCGATTCAACTCATCGAATCTTGGGGTTTAAATGTTACCACTGGGACTCATTTATACGACTCCCATCATCAGTTTGCCGGGACTGATAAACAAAGAGCTCACGACCTGCAAAACGCTTTGAATGATGATCATATCAAGGCAGTGATTTTTGCCAGAGGCGGATACGGCACCGCTCGTATAATCGATAAAATAAACTGGAGTGCCTTTGCTCAAAATCCGAAATGGCTTTGTGGATTTAGCGATCTCACCGTGCTTCACAGCCATGTGCACCAAAACCTCGGTATTGAAACCTTGCATTCTTCAATGCCTATTTTTTTCAAAGACGGTGTAGCGAACCCAGGCAGCAATTCGCTTCAAAACATGCTGTTTGGCAATGAGGCATCTTTGAGTTGGAAGCATCACAACCTGAATAGAACTGGAAAAACTCAGGGACAATTGATTGGAGGTAACTTGAGCGTACTTTACTCCATTATGGGCACACCCAGTCGAATGGATTTTAAGGGTAAGATTCTATTCTTAGAAGACCTGTGTGAAAACTTATATCACCTTGATCGTATGATGATGCAATTGAAGCGAGCTGGTCACCTCTCTCAACTGAATGGACTTATAGTGGGTCAGTTTACCGATATGGAAGACAATGAAATTTCCTTTGGCAAAACAGCCGATAAAATCATTTTAGATGCCGTTTCGGAATACAAATATCCCGTTGCGTTCAACGCCCCTATAGGTCATGTGGAAAATAATCAGGCTGTGAAGCATGGTGCCTTAACTGAGCTGACCGTGGACATTCACAGTTCTATCCGATATGAATAGAATCGACCTCGGGAAAATACTGGGTGATATACGGTTTTGGTTGGGTATAACCTTTCTTCATCGGCTCATCACGATTACCCAACCTCCATTAGAAGTAGCACATTCATGGCGACAGACTATGGTGAATATGGTGGCTCGAAATTTCTTGCAAGTTGATGCCAATATTTTCTATCCTAGAATTGACATGGGTGGCGAATTGAGTGGTATCACAGGTATGGAGTTCCCTTTTTTCAACTACCTCATCTATCTTTTTTCATCAGTATTTGGCTATGATCATTGGTATGGCAGGTTGATCAATCTGGCTGTTAGCTCTTTTGGAATACTGGCTTTTCATGATTATGCCAAAAAGCTTTTTGACAGGCGCATTTCCTTCATGAGTAGCATGGTTATCCTCTTCTCTATTTTCTATTACTACAGCCGAAAGGCTATGACCGACACCTTCTCTATAAGCCTAGTTCTTATCGGAATCCTTCTTTGGTGGATGTATACTGAGCGAGGCAGATGGTATCACTACCTCTTAGGTTTTTTGACCATTCTCCTTGGCGTATTGGGCAAGCTGCCTGTGATTATTACACTCGCCCTACTATGGCCTGTCCTATACAAGGCAAGTTCCAACCAACGATTCAAAATAATTGCGGCCGTTTTTATTGTTGGTGTGCTATCTGCGCTCTGGTATTTTACATGGGTACCTCATTTAAAGGCAACATATGGCCTTGATCGATATTTCATGGGTGATTCCATCTCAGCAACCGCAAGTTTTATTCTAGAAAATTTTAATCAAGTGTCTCGTGCGTTTTATTGGAAAGCGGTCGGCTATTCAGGCGCGCTCTTGACCCTGGCAGGCCTATTTTTCATTCGAGATAAAAGCCAAGCCTTTAAGCTTACCCTCTTGTCAGGAACCCTACTCATGCTGCTTGTTTTGTTCAAATCTGGAGATCGGTTTTATGACCACCCTTATTACGTAGCCCCCTTTATTCCAATTATGGCACTGCTCGCAGGACTTGCTTTAAACTCTCTGCCCAAACGTTGGGCACTATTTGCAGTTTTAGTTCTTTTGAGTGAGGGTGTATTCTCACGTTGGTCAGATCAATTTATCAAAAAAGGAAAGGAGTATGTAGAGCTTGAAGACCGGCTTGCACCTTACGTTAATACCAATGATCTCATTGCTATGAACACTATAAAAAATCCCACTGCATTCTACTTCGCTAACCGCAAAGGATGGGTAACCGGCAATTGGAATTTGAAGAAACCCGAGTATCAACGGGAAATTGCCGAGGCAGGTTGCAAATACATTGTCATTTGCAAAGTGAGGTTTGCCAAGGAAATTGAGTTGGAGTTGCCATTAATCTATGAGGATGACCTATTTGCACTTTATGCCTTACCCGAAAACTTAAGCCCCTAAAAATTATGGCCGACCACAACGAAATAGGTATTCAAGGCGAACAACTCGCAACCGAGCATTTAGTAGCTAAAGGCTATAAAATTCGTGATCGCAATTGGCGATTTGGCAAGGATGAAATAGACATCATAGCCATCGATGGTGACGAAATTGTATTTGTGGAGGTGAAGACCAGAAACAGTGACTTTTTTGGGAATCCCGCAGAAGCAGTTACCCGATCGAAACAAGCGCATATGATCAAAGCGGCTAACGTGTATGTGGAAAAACACGACATTGACTTTGAAGTGCGATTTGATGTAATCGGAATCATCCTCAATCAAAAAGAGCAAAAGATCGACCACATCGAAGGTGCATTTATTCCAAGATGGTAAACTTGTGCCTGAAATCATTTGTTTCTTCTCCAACCAACGGATATCGTGAAGCTGAACTATAAAGAATTTGGATCGGGAGAGCCGCTCATCATTTTACACGGACTCATGGGTATGCTCGATAATTGGCAAGCTCCTGCACGGTTGCTTGAAAATGATTTTCGAGTGATTATCGTTGATCTGAGAAATCACGGTCACTCGCCAAACGATCCACTACATACCTATGGGGCAATGGTAGACGATGTGGTGGAATTGCTCGATGATCTTCAACTTTCCTCAAGTCATTTTCTAGGTCATTCCATGGGAGGAAAGGTGGTGATGAAACTGGCGCAAGAACATCCAGAAAAAGTAGAAAAGCTGATTGTAGCCGATATTGGACCTAAGTTTTATCCTGTGCATCATCAAGATGTGCTGGCAGCATTGCGCGCAGTGCCGCTGAACAAACTGGAAAAAAGAACCGATGCCGAAGATTACATGAAACCGCACCTGAGTGAAGCGGGAGTTAGGCAGTTTCTCATGAAAAGTTTATATCGACCTGAGCGGGGTAAATTCTCGTGGAGATTTAACCTCGATGCCATCGAGAATCAAATTGAAAATGTGGGTGAAGCCATTAATAATTTAGACTACGATGGCGAAACACTGTTTATACGAGGCGGCAATTCAAACTATATTCTAGATGAAGATTGGGCAGATATAAAAATCATATTTCCCAATGCTTTCTTAGAAACCATCGAAGGAGCTGGGCATTGGTTGCA
Source organism: Salibacteraceae bacterium (assembly GCA_023262195.1). Lineage (GTDB taxonomy): Bacteria > Bacteroidota > Bacteroidia > Flavobacteriales_G > Salibacteraceae > SHAN690. The sequence goes on from JALRDM010000224.1 coordinate 9,917, forward strand.
CGCTGAAAAGCCAAAAGAGTTTACAAATGCCGTGCTCACTTTCTTGAAATAAGCTCGACTGCCCTATCGCGCTTGGCTGATAACAAAGCGCTTATCATAGCTTTCCACTTCCCCAATCAATCGAAGGAAGTAGAAACCTTCGGGCAGTCCATTCAACTCGAGGGCATCATCTTCTATGCGTCCTTTAAGCACCATCTGACCCAGTTGATTGAAGATTTGATATGCGTGAAAGTCATCCACTCCCGTCAACCATAAACGGTCTTGCGCTGGGTTTGGATAAATCGAAATCTGGCTGGTGTTCAGGAATTGTACAGCAGTTGTGGTATCATTTCCGCTCGTGTCGCTAGTATCAATAGGTGGTGCGATGTTAATGCCTGCTCTCGCCAAACAAGAGCTATCCGGTTCTGCCTTGTAGGTGTGGGTATTGAAATCAATGTAGCACACCCAATGAAGGCTATCCACAAATGGGTTTCGATTTCGTTGCAATGAATCCACATAATCGTTTCTCGATCGCTCAAAACCTGAGGGTGGATCATCAAAGTGCCAGTTGATCAGCAGATTTATCCCTTGGTCTGGACCATTAGAGTTCAATTGGGATTTATTCCAACTGTATGCAGTCATCATATAGAGAATCGCTCTTGCCGCGTCTCCTTTATGCGTGTCTCTTGGTTCGTATACAGGATCACCGTTTGAATTGGTCCCCACTTTTCCATCGCCATAGCTGTTTGTGACATTTACTACATCACCAAGCGGTCGGTTGCTACGCTGGCTGTTGGCAGTAGCTACAGAAGGAAATAAGTGATGTAAATCTTGGTATTCAGGCGTAGTAGAACTTCCTGCCGTTGGCATCCAACTCGAAGGAAACGTATGTTCACGATTCATATTGGTCCCAAGCCATTCAAATGGAGGTGTAAACACTACTTGATCGCTACTATAAACACCGGTAACCACCTGCTGACCATTAGCTGTATCTCGAGCATAAAAACCTGGAATCATATCCTCGTCATAATTGCTGTAGAACCGTACCGTATGTTGATTGATTAAGCTGGCTAAATCGTTTACGAAGCTGCTGCTTGTTTCATCAATACCCTGCCAGTAGTTCGGGTCATCCATTGACGCGATTGGAGTTGTCACAGTTGTAACCAATGGGTCAGATGTACGGTAGTTTTCCAATCCACCCGAACCATTGTATGCAAACACAGCTATGTGATATTCCGTTTCGGCCGAGGCGCTTTTAATACGAAAACTTGGATTGGCACCTATGCCTATGACCTTACTGTCGCCTATGCCTTCACCTAGCGTATAAGATTCCCCATCCACCGGAACATCCGTCACAGCCTGACCTCTTCGCATTAAGGTTAAGTAACCATCACTCCCCACATTATCTACCTTGCCATTCACACGCCATGTCCGCAAGTAGGTGGTGGTGGCCGTAGTTGGATTTTGTGTCGGCTCACTTGCACTTAGTCCACCGATACCATCGAGGTCAATTACGTAAGGATCTTCGTTGGCATCACTATTTGGGATGGAAATCTGAGCTGGACGATTACCCGATTGTGAAGGCGTAAAGGTGATTTCCAAGGTGTCGGATGATTGAGCCGAAACGCTGGTTGGAGCGCTTACAATTGCATAGTCGGCACTGGCTGTGCCTGTAATAGAAGCTGCTCCAATGGTCAATGCATTGCTTAACCCGTTGTTTTCTATCCCAAGTTTCACAGCTAGTGGCGTGGACACTGATTGAGCAAACTGTATAGAAGTGGTATGCGGCACATTGGCTCCATCATATACCACGTTCATCTCTTCCGTATTGGTGATATTTTCGGTAATGGTGACGTCATCTAATCCAGCATTCGTTCCCGAAACTTTATTTGACATTCGGATTCTGATATATCGGCTTGAAGGATCAGGCGTAGATGAAAACTGAGTCCAACTACCACCGAAACTTCCATTGCCGTAGGTATCTATTGTGGTCCATGAGGTGCCGTTTGCTGACTCTTCAACCACCACCGTGCCCATAAAACTGTTAGTACCATAGCTCTTTAGATTATAGGTTACGTTGCCTGGTTCGTCATAAAAATGAACTTTGAATTCGTGGTTTGCTGCCTGCAACTTACCCGCTCGGCTTGTTCCGCCAGATTGGTCAGGTAGCCCACTGGAATAATTGGCCGTTGTATTTGTGGTCCAACCTGTAGGCATGCTTGCAGGAGCTGTAGCAAAATCAAAAGATGTGGTGAGTGTGGTTTGACCCTTAATAGATCCCATGACCATGAGACTCAAGAGTACAAGAAAAAGGTTATGCATATTATTCAAAATCTGTAGTTAGTTTAAACCTCAAAAGCCGCCCATTGCCCCGATCTGTCACATAGACAATCTTGTCTAAATATGCTACGGCACTCGGATTGTTAAACTGGGTTGCCTCTTGGCCTCGCCCGCCAAAGGAAGCGATAATGTTCTTCTTTTCTGATGAACCTGGTGGTGGATTTACACCTTCTCTTCCAGTAGTTGTGAATTGATAAAGGCTGTCTGTTTCCGCATCAAGCACAAAGAGAAAATTGGTTCCATCTCCAGTGAGTGTGATGTCGGTTGGCGTTATGAATCGACCGGGCCTGTATAAGAAATCGTTTGCTTCTGAAGTATCTGTAAAATTCAAAAGTTGCACGTTGTAGGACGAGCCAAATTCAGATTCGTTAAACTCAATACTCTGAACCTTGATGGGAACGGTTGGGTCTGCCATGGCAACGAAAAAATTAGCGCTTTCATCCACGCTATTGCTCTGAGGTGGTTTGGCATAGGTGGTTATACTCACAGGCGTTTTGAAATAATCGCGGAAGAAGCCTACGCCTGTTGTAACAAATACGTTGCTGATATATTGATCATTTTGATTGAAGAGTAAAATACCATCATCTGATCCACCCACTTGATTCGGGTTATCTCGAGGTCCCGTTCGTGTGATGTAATACGTATTATCAGTCATTACATCTATGCCTGTAAATCTTACTTCGGCATCTACACTCGTGAAGCTAGACTTGAAATAATAAGGATGAATAAGTTTATCAATGACCTCCATCGAGCCGATGCCAAATCCTCCGGTAGTATTCAGATTCAGTCGATAAAGAGCCGCCAGCGTATAGGACTGATCATTAATGGTTGTATCGAATGTGCCGATGGCCAAAATATTCAACCTGCGATCCATGGCAATTTTGGTTACTCCTGGAATCTCTGCCCGGCCCTGCTCTCTACCCGCTTGATCCAGTGAAATGATTTGTTCTGTGCCTTCGTCAACCACGTATATCAATCCGTCATAACCTGCAATTACATCTGATGGACTTGCAAAACCCTCAATGATGGGTTGAATGGGTACGTAAGCTACATCCCGGTTCGTAAACTCTGGAGCATCAATAAATTCTAGGTCCGTTTTCTTGCCAAAAAACCCCTCAC
>JALRDM010000098.1 GCA_023262195.1 Salibacteraceae bacterium
AATGCGCCACGGCAAAGGCAATATGGTTTGGCCCGATGGTAAAAAGTACTTCGGCCGATGGAAACAAGACGACCCACATGGTAAAGGACAAATGGAATGGCCTAACGGACAGCTATATCGCGGTCATTTTGAATACGGAAAAAGAACAGGCAAAGGCAAGATCAAGTGCCCAGATGGAACCATTTGGAAAGGAGAGTTTCAAAATGGTAAAGCCCTGAAAGACTAGCTGTTGCTGATTTTATGATAATCGATATTGTCGGCTTGTATTTCGTCTTTCACAACCTCCATACACTTTGCTAAGAGCCCAAAAATCTTCCGGTCTCCTTGCTCGAGATACAATATTGCTTCCTTGTTACCATCACCCGCCAATGCCATTTGATATAATAGTTCAAAGCCATGTGCCTTCAACCAATTGAGCGCATCTTCGTTCCCCTCAATACCGTTGATTAGAGCCATCAAATGCGGATGCCCATTGTCTAAAAGCCACTTTCTTGATCGGTCTTCATTTCGAAGGGCGTATCGAAAAAGACCTAATTCTGTGAAGCCATTTTTTATCAGCCATTGTGTAATCTTTTCGTTACCCGAAATACACTCACCCCATGCAATCAAAATCTTGGCTGGATAATTAAGTCCTTTCATCGTTTGCAATAATTTATTCAAAAACTCATTTGGTATGCTAACTGTTCAACACTACCGTTAGTTTTGTGGTCCTTCAAAGATGAATAAAATCAAACTTTTCTATTTATTGCTGCTTACTCTTGTCACCGTGTCTTTTGGTTGTAGACGAGACTATCTATGCTCCTGCCAAACAACGGATGGGGTGGTGGAAATCATAATCAAAGAGGCGAAAGAAGATGAAGCAGAGGAAGTATGCACTGCTCGAATGGAACGTAAGGTATTAGGTGCCCCAGCATCTAGCTGTCGCCTTTCAGGTAGATATAAAAAAGGTGAATCTTGAAGACTGCTGCTCCCATCATAAGAATTCTATTCGGTTGTCTGTTTATTGCCTCAGGGATTGTCAAGCTTTTCCCGATTGACGCTTTCGAACTCATATTGATTAAACAAGTAGGTGTATCATGGGACATTGCACCGCTTTTTACTCGATTGGTTATTATCCTAGAAATTGTCTTGGGTTTATTCATCTCCTTTGGATTTTTCACTCGACTTATGGTGATCGGTTCTATAGCTATGCTTATCGGTTTTAGCATTTTTCTGGCCAATCAAATCATGTCGGGTAGTGGCGCGGAAAACTGCGGGTGCTTTGGAGAGTTAATTCCCATGGATGCTCCTGAGAGTTTGGCTAAAAACCTGGTCTTCATGGCCATTGCTCTATTCCTGATGGGGACCAATAAGTATTTAAATCGATGGTCTTTAAAGTGGGTTCCAATACCACTCGTGGTTATTGGGATTCCCATACTGCTTTACTTTGTTCCGCTGCCAGAAGCGGACCTCAGCAAAGAGGCAACCATTAATTCTGCTTTAATTTCTGAAGTAAACGAATCTTATAAGGCAGTCTTTTTAGAAGGCGATAAGGTGCTTGTATTGTTGCTTTCGAAATGTGTACATTGTAAGCAGCTCGCTTCGCTCATTGCCACCACAGAAGACCCTAGTAAAATCCGTCTCATCATATACGGAGGTGAGCGTGGTGCCAAGGATTTTGTTGCTGACAATGGGGTGTCACACATTCCATTTTACATAGGTCAAAGCCGAAATCTTCTTAGAGCGTTTAATGGCATGTTTCCAACAGTAGTCTATGTGCGAGACGGAGAGGTGGTGTCGAATTGGACGGGTAAAGAGGTAAATAAAGAGTTGCTCACGCAGCTACTCAATCAATAACGCTTTCAAATTGTAATCGTCTATTATACAATGAAATTTCTTTTATCACTTGTTTTCACGCTCGGGCTTCTTTTTTCTATTAGTAGCTGTAAACGTTGCTATCAGTGCATCGTTGTGAATTCTGAAGACGAGCTGCAGTGGGGCTACAATAAGGTTTGTGAACGTGCTGATGCTCTAGAAGACTATGAAAAGATTTGCAATGATGCGGTTCAGGATAGAATAAAGGAGTTGGGTCCAGATTCAGATGAGACGGATATTAGTTGTAAGTGTGGAGAAAATCTAGATATTTAGATTATGAATAGAAGGTTTTACATACCTATAATCACGGTGTTTGTACTGACAACCGTCACCACAAGCTGCACTAAGTGTTTTACTTGTATTGCTAGAGATCAAGATGGAGTTGATCGTTATGTTTACCCAGAACAATGTGGTACCGACAGACAGATAAGTGAGTACACCGAAGAGTGCGAGGCGGCTTATGGTAGCTTCGATTGGACATGCGATTGTAGTGAGACTCAATAGCGCCTATTATAGATTTGAGGTCCTTCGTCATATTAGCGTTATTTTTTCTTGTACTTGGTTCTTGCTCCAATGATTTAGCACCAAAAGAAGTTCCCGCTGTGGAAATGAAGGTTACGCCATCCTTGGAGAGATTTCCTGACTCGACCCACAATCGTATCCGTAGTTTTTTTGAGACCTTATCAGATCAAGGCAAGTTTTCTGGGGCGGCTTTATTTTACCGCGATGGAATGATCGATTCGTTTGCACTAGGCATAAGAGGAAGTGACAAAAACGATAGCTTAAGAGTGCACGATCAGTTTCAGCTTGCTTCATTGTCTAAACCATTTACTGCACTGGCCATTCTCAAACTGGTATCAGAGAAAAGAATTTCATTAGATGATTCGGTTAGTACTTTTCTTCCATGCACCCCTTATCATAATGTAACTGTAAAGCAACTGCTCACACACACGAGCGGCATCGGCTACTATGCTTACGTAACCGACAGCCTTTGGGGTATGCCCGAATATTTTATGCAAAACGCAGACCTCATGACCATGTTCGAGTGTGAGGAAATACCTAATTATTTTGAACCGGGAAGACAATTCAACTATTGCAATACCAATTACGTGCTTCTGGCAGACATCATAGAGGCAGAAACACAAATACCCTTTGGTGTATACATCAAAAATGAAGTCTTTGATCGGCTCAATATGAAGGACTCTGAAATCTTGGATGTTTTTAATAAAGCTACTCAAGAATATATCGTGCGTGGACATTTTGCCAGCGGAAAATGTATGGAGCCGTCATACCTTGATGGTGTATATGGAGATAAGGGTATGTATAGTTCGCTTGGTGATCTTTTCGAGTTTTATCGGCAAATGGATGAGCTTACTATAGTGGATGCCAAGCTTTGGTCAGAGGCAAGGTCTACACAAATAAAATCGGGTAGGCGAGAAGCCTATGGTTTTGGCTGGCGCATTAAACAACTCAATGATTCAGACTCTCTGATTTATCACAATGGATGGTGGCGCGGGTTTCGAAGTTATTTCTGGACCTCCAAAAAGCATGATAAGGCAGTGATCATTCTGTCCAATTCACTTAAGGGCGGTTATCTTAAAAAGGAAGAAGTTTGGAATCTATTCTGAATCAACTATTTTTTAATTTCATTGTTCTGATTAGATGAGTGAGATATCATCGATACTTCCTTTCTTTCCACTCAGGATGCTTCTCTTGCCCAAAGAGCAGGTGCCTCTATATATTTTCGAACCTCGATACCTCCAGTTATTCGATGAATTAGAAAAGGAGAAAAAACAATTCGTGCTGCCCTACGAAGGGAGAAATAAGGTGCGTCTTGGGTCTCTATGTCGATTGGTTTCGGTAACCAAAGTTCATGAAGATGGGGCTCTGGACGTTTTGGTGGAGTGTGATGCCGTTTTTGACGTTAAATCCATCATGCCTAAGTTTCCTGGAAAGTTATATCCTGGAGGAATGGTTGGAGCTCATAAAGAGATTCATGATTCCGAAGTCATACCTCTCGACACACTAAATGAATTTTCAAGATTTATTGAAAGAAAACACGGTGAGACCCCAAGATTAGAAAGCATACAACACTATTCTTCTATGGATATAGCGGCTTGCCTAGCCCTCAAGAACGAAGACAAGGTGAGAATACTCATGGCTGACTCAGAACAGAGTCGGCAACGGATTGTGAAAAACCAACTTAAATACCTCAACTTTCTTCTAGATCAGGAAGAAAGCTCTGAAAATGGTATAATCTTAAATTGATTCGCAGGTAGCGCCCTCGCTCTCACGTTCGGCTATCTCCGATTGATCAGCCGTGCATAACTCATCCGAAACTAATTGTGTATCTACAGGTGTGTTTCCGCTCGAAATAATTACCTCTTCTGAACATTCATAACAAGTTGAGCAGGATGCCATCGATAGGCTAACTATTGCTAAGGCAAAAATCTTTTTCATAATGATGCGTTTTGATGAAGTGCAAACCAATGATTGTACCAAATTAATCAACCAATGAGTTATACAGCTCTAAATACCTAGGTAATACTGATTTTAAGCTGAATTTTTTCGCTTGTTCACGCGCGTTCGATTTGAATGTCTCTAGTTTTTCAGTTGATGATAGAATTTCTAGCGCATAGTCCGTCATGCGTTCTGTATCGCCCGCATCGCATAGGTAACCGCTGAAACCATGTTTGTTCACCTCGGGCAATCCGCCTGTATTGCTTGAAATTACAGGCATACCAGCTGCCATTGCTTCAAGTGCCGCTAAACCGAAGCTTTCCGTCTCTGAAGGTAGAATAAACAAATCCCCATTGACAAGAAATTGCTCAATGTTCTTTGATTTTCCAAAAAAATGAATGTCCTCGCACATGCCCAAACTTCGGCACATTTCCTCAACATTCGATCGCTCTGGACCATCACCGATGAGTAATAGTTGACATTTCAACTTTTCCCTTACACCGGCAAATACTCTAACAACATCATCTACACGCTTAACTTTTCTAAAGTTGGAAACATGCATGATTAATGGTTCGCTTTCATGAGCAAATCTTGCCCTTAACCCATTGGGCTTAAGGTGTTCATAACGAGTTAGATTAATGAAATTTGGAATAACATCCAACTTTCGATTTACCTTAAAGTGAGCGAAGGTGTCGTTGGCTAGACTTTGTGAAACTGCAGTTACAGCATCGCTATTGTTTATTGCAAACGTGATTACTGGTTCGAACGAAGCATCTTTCCCCAATAGGGTTATGTCTGTGCCATGGAGGGTGCAGATAATTGGTATATGAATACCGAGCACCTGCACGTC
>JALRDM010000342.1 GCA_023262195.1 Salibacteraceae bacterium
CTTTCAGAACAATAAATATTGCCAACCCCAACAACTGCTTGACCAGCCAAAAGAAACTGCTTCACCGCAACACTGCGCTTGCGTGATGCCTGATACAAGACCTCAGCACCTAACTCACCAGAAAACTCTGGAGAAAATGGCTCTACTCCTAGTTTTTGCAAGAGCGAAAACTTTTCAATCGGGCCTTTTGATTTTGAGTGCCATAAAACTGCGCCAAATTTTCTAGGATCATGTAGACGTAATAATTTTTTACCAAAAGCTATTTCTACCCGATCATGTTTTTTCAATTCATCAGCAGGCGTCATTACTCTTAAAACACCAGTCATCCCAAGATGAATAATCAAATGTCCATCATCCATCCTAAACAAAAGATACTTACCGCGCCTTTTGATTTGATGAACTTTTTGCCCTAACAATGTTTTTGCTAAGTTTTTGGGCATCGATGTTTTGATTGGAATGACTGTTAAGTAAAACGGGGTCATCCGAACAGTACAAGAAATAATCCTCGGGCTGTTGATTGAGTGATATTCTGTATTTGCTTTGTACATAGTTTTCCATCTTTCCTTGGTATCGATCTAGATGGTCTTCTGTAATATTTGTGATACATGCAATGTGAAAACGGGTATGGTATGTGTGGTCCAATTGAAAGCTGCTGACTTCAATCACGTAATGATCGAAGTGATCTTGAGCCACAGATTCGGCGAATGAGCTTCCTATATTGCCCACGCACCCTACATTGAATCCAGCATTTTTTAAAATATGGTAAGTCAAAAGGGTTGTTGTTGTCTTACCGTTCGTTCCTGTAATGCCTATTAGGGTGGCTTGCGTGAATCGACTGGCCCAATCAATTTCTGAAACCACAGGAATACCTATTTGGTCTAATTCTTGGATGATCTTAGCATCACTGGGTATTCCAGGGCTTTTCATGACTAAATCTGCATTCGCGATTTTGTCAAGGGAGTGTTGCTTTTCCTCAAATGGTATACCTAGTTTTTCGAGTTTTATCTTGGTGCTGTCTTGAATTGTACCCATATCGGAAACAAAGGCGTTCCAGCCTTGCTTCTTTGCAAGAATGGCGGAACCTAATCCACTTATACCTGAGCCCAATATGGAAATCCTTTTAGCCAATTATCTTAGTTTGATTAATGCGATGGTTGCCAGTATGAGGACGACGGTGATCAACCAAAAGCGGAGAGTGATTTTACTTTCTGGAATGCCTTTCTTTTGGTAGTGGTGATGTAGTGGGGACATTAAAAAAATGCGTTTCCCTTCACCGTGTTTCTTCTTTGTATACTTGAAGTAGCTCACTTGAAGTATCACACTCAAGCTTTCGGCAAAGAAAATTCCACATAAAATGGGGAGTAATAACTCCATCTTTATGATGATAGCTACAGCGGCAACTGCCCCACCAAGAGCCATGCTTCCCGTATCACCCATGAAAACCTGAGCAGGGAATCCATTGTACCACAAGAACCCTAAACAAGCTCCAATCATAGCGGCCAAAAAGATCACGACCTCTCCACTTTGAGGTACGTAAATAATGTTGAGATATGAAGCAATCTTTGTATTACCTGTTGCATAGGCCAATACACCTAAACCAGCTCCAACTATAGCTGTTGTTCCTGCGGCAAGCCCATCGATTCCGTCGGTGAGGTTTACTGCATTGGTGACAGCCATCACCACAAGAAT
>JALRDM010000356.1 GCA_023262195.1 Salibacteraceae bacterium
TACGCTCTAAACGGTTTGTTTTTGATAGACGACACCAAAGACGCAGACGCAACTAATAACCACGGAAAAGCATCTAAAACAAGCCTACACGCAGGTACACCTGCATTTAACAAAGTTAAAGCTGCACTCGATTCGGGCAACTTTACAATTCAACAAGTAGAATCAAAATATAGTTTATCACAAGAAGTAAAATCATTATTAACAATTAAAAAGTAAAATTATGGCGACATTATTAGATTTAGTGAACGCATTACACCATTGATATTAAGTTTGCTTTATGCTCAGCGCAGAAGGTTTCATTCAAAAACATCGGCTCATCAACAAGCAAGAAAAAGTGCTCATTGGTGTAAGCGGTGGTATGGACAGTGTGGCACTGGCGAATTTTTTACATCAAATCGGGTATAAGATTGGTATTGCTCATGTCAATTATCAATTGCGTGGAAACGACTCGAATTTAGATATGGAATTAGTTGAGAACCTTGCCAACAAGCTGAATGTCAAGTTTCACCTCATCAAAAAAACAAAACCTGAATCAAGTGTAAATACCCAACTGTGGGCCCGAAGTTTACGCTATGAATTTTTCAATGACTTATGCTTCGAATTTGGGTATGAAAAAATCGCAACCGCGCATCACTCCAATGACTCGCTTGAAACCATGCTCATCAACTTAAGTCGTGGCACGGGCATCAATGGTCTTTCTGGAATACCTAAACAGCGCGGCAATATTGTTCGCCCCTTTTTAGAAACTACGAGGCAAGATATTGAAGCATATGTCGAGGAGCACAACCTCGAGTACAGAGAGGATATGAGTAATCATCAATCTGACTACTTGAGAAACATTTTTCGCAACCAGGTATTACCAATCCTCGAAGATTATGATGGCGATATATTAAAGAAGTTAACGGCCTCAAACAAGAATCTGAAAGATGACTCGCATGCCCTCAATGAGCTTTGTCAAGCGTTCGTGGCAACTCACTTCAACGGCCAAACCATTAATCTAACAGAAATTCCTGAATCCGTACGAGCCACAGTGCTATATCATATTTTACGGCCATACGGCTTCAACAGAAATCAATGCTTAGATATTGTTGAAGCCTTTAGTGGTTCCATGATTGAAACGGCCAGTCATGTCGCCAACAAAAAAGGTGATCAACTGATTATAACCACAAAATCTTATGAAACAGAGCACATTCACATCACCACCGAAGGATTATTTCGGTGCAACGGACAAACGCTAGCTTTAGCCAAACACGCATTTTTAAAAGATAAAATGCCGAGAAAACCTACACATGTTTGGGCTGATTCGATCAAAGTCGGATTCCCCTTAGTTTGGAAAACAGTAGATAAAGGGGAGCGGTTTCAGCCTTTGGGAGCGACCTATTTTGTGGACGTATTTGACTATTTAAAAGATGCTGGATTTGACCAGACCACCCGAAAACGTGTCATGGCCATATATGATTCAAGCGAACGCATAGTTTGGATACCCAACGTTCAATTATCAGAGCATGTGAAATGTGATGCTATTACAGCTCGTGTGCTATCTCTCAACCTGTCAATAGATCAAAATCCATCATGATTCTCCTTATAAGATTAAATCAATTTACTTTTAAGCCGTGACAGAGCAGCTCGCATTTCAAGAAACTCAATACTTAGGTTTTAACCGTTTTGGCCTTGTACGCAGAATGGTGATTATGCTCTTCTGCTTTCTATTCTATTTTGCTTCTGAAGATACCAAGGGCGAAACCGCAGATTTGTTTTTCTATTTGGGTTTAGGCATTTTGGTGATGAGTGGGGGTGCGATGATGTTTGCTCATCTCAAAACAGAGGTGAAAGGGAAAAAGCTTATTCTCAAAGGCCCAATCACCCACCGCAGAGTTGAGCTCGATTTAAATGGAATTGAATCTGTTGAAGTAAAGCCTTATTCACGATTCATAATGAATCGTCCCATGTTTAACCTGCACAAAAAAAATGCACGCAGATTTTATACGCATGGTGCTATGTGTATTGAATTCACTTCAGCGGATGGGGAAGTTGTGAAGATCGGTAGTCAGCGTCCTGAAGAGCTAAAACGAGCTATCGAAGCCGCGGCAAAAAAATAAGCCCCCAATTATT
>JALRDM010000360.1 GCA_023262195.1 Salibacteraceae bacterium
CCAGCACCACCGAATAAACCAATCTTACCACCTTTAGCATAAGGCTCTAGTAGATCGATTACTTTGATACCCGTATATAAAGGTTCAGTACTCGTACTTAGGTTTTCGAAAGTTGGAGCAGATGCATGAATAGGACGACCATTATCTTTGGTTAACTTTTCCATACCATCAATGGCTTCACCTACTACATTGAGTAGTCGGCCACGAATACTTTCACCAACTGGCATGGTGATGGCATTGCCTTGGTCAACAACATCCATTCCACGGCGAAGACCTTCCGTTCCATCCATCGCGATGGTACGAACAACGTTTTCTCCTAGGTGTTGTTGAACTTCTAAAACAAGCTCTTGACCGTTCTCTTTGGTTACAACCAAAGCATTGTAAATCTGTGGTAATGTAGATCCTGCGTCATTGAAACTAACGTCAACTACAGGCCCGATAATCTGTGAAATTTTACCCGTGTTTGCCATGTGGATTTTCGAAGTGCAAATATACCACATTATTAATGGAAAATCATATGCTCTTGTGCTCTTTTTGTTATCCCCCCAATGTAGTACCTTCGCAACTCCACTCATGGACCGTAATACAGTAATAGGTTTTTCCTTAATTTTCCTCATTCTGGCAGGTTATTATTGGTACACTGCACCAACCCCAGAAGAGATTCAAATGCAGCTAACACAAGATAGCATTGCTCGTGTTGAAGCCGCTAAAAAACAAAACATCAATCAAAAAGATTCTTCAGGCACGAATTCCATCACAGAGGGAAGCCAATCAGATATGACGATTGATTCAACCGAAATTCTTCGGTTGTCCAAAAACTTTGGGGATCATCTTCGAGGAGATGCTAACAAGTATGCCATTTCCAACCAGCATTTAACCATTGATATTCTTGCGAAAGGTGGAGGGATCTCACAGGTTCGATTGAACGAATATAAACGCTCGAACGGACAAGATTTGATTCTCTTAGATAGTCAGAAAAACCAAATGTCTTGGTCTTGGACAGATCAAGATGGAGATGAACATTCGAGCGATGAGTATTATTGGAAGCCTACTTTACAGAATGATTCTGTTCTAAACTTAAGATTGTCTGTTGACGAATCTTCCTATATCGAGCAACAATACGCACTAAGTGCTGATAAGCCCTATGTGGTTGATTACAATGTCGTGGTTCGCGGTATGGAAAACTATGTTCGACGTGGAAACTCTGATTTCCGCATGGATTGGTCAACCGTTTTGCAAAAGCAAGAGAAAGACATGAAATGGGAGCTACAGCACTCCGCAATGGTATATAAGCTACCAAACGAGTCTCCAACTTCACTGAAGTCTACCGAGGAAGCTGAAGAAGATATCAAGTCTCCAATACAGTGGTTCGCATTTAAACAGCAGTATTTTACTGCGCTCATGGCGAGTAGTAAAGACATTTTGGCCGATACCAAACTGAAAATGGGTGAAAACCGAGAAGGTGATACACTAAATATCAAGCCTATGTCAGCTACCATTTACATGGCATATAAAGGAGAAACTGATCGAGTAGGAGATTTTAAGTTTTATTTTGGTCCGACCCATTACAAAACTCTAGAAAATACAGATATAGGTGTTGCCGAAGCTAGTTTAGAGCGCTTGGTGCCACTCGGATGGGGTATTTTTGGTTGGGTAAATCGTGGAGTGGTGATTCCTGTGTTTGCCTTTCTTCAAAGCATCATAGGCTCAACAGGAATTATGATCATGTTATTGACGGTGATCATAAAATTCGCATTGCTTCCATTGGTATACAAGTCGTACATCTCAACAGCGAAGATGAGAATTCTTAAGCCTGAGATGGATGCAATCAAGGAAAAGCACGGCAGCGATATGCAGAAAGTGCAACAGGAAAATATGGCGCTGTATAAAAAAGCGGGTGTTAGTCCTTTGAGCGGTTGCGTACCTATGTTATTGCAGCTTCCTATTCTTTTTGCCATGTTCCA
>JALRDM010000005.1 GCA_023262195.1 Salibacteraceae bacterium
TCCAATGATGAAGGAATTGATGGTCTTTGCCTATTTGGACTAGATATTTATGGAAATGAACTGGAGTTGGGAGATACCATTACTGTGTTCCAAATGATGACTTCAGAAGGTTACTATGATTTTAATGTGGCACTGAGAAGCAGAACCGGACAGGTTGGGTCTCCATTTGATGCACCGCCTTCGCCCATTAATGGCAACATTATCAACACCACTGATAATCGTAAAGCTGTTGGGTTTTTCGCGGCAGGAGGCATAACAGCCAATTTCGTTGTAGTGCCAGATACAATTCCTGCAGAGAGCTGCCTATAACTAATTTCTCTTCGTGAATAACTCGCAAATTTTTCTTCGATGAGATAAAGTTGCGGGGCATATCTTTGTTTAGAATTATTCTTAATAAGCAATGATCAAAGCGAACATAAACTCTCCAAACGTTCAGCCACACTCATGTATTCTTATGCAACTCAGCTTGGATTATCCAGCGATAGAGTGTAAAAAGAAATGCTGTAAGAAATATAAAAAGAAGGGGAAGAGTGCTTGCAAAAGCTGTCCGAAGTTTTAGTCAATCCTTACTTCTTGCGTTTGGTTTAGTCGAAACCAATTATCCTTTAGGATAGTCTTATTTCGACTGCATAATGATTTTATAGTTGTGATGACCAAACAGCTTTTTACCACCGAATAGATTTTTCTCCACAAAGGAAAGGAGTTTCGATGAAAGCCTATTGTGTCTCATGAATTCAGGTTCATTACCTTGGTTAACAGTCCAATTCATAGCGGTAATGCGGTTTTTCATAACTGAAGGATGAGATTCTCGATATACGCTTAGCTTCTGCAAGTTGCCCCAGCCAAACGCATAGTCCATGCGCTGCTTTGTGCCCGTGTGAATTTCATAGATCTTATTCACTTTTTTCGCCATGATTTCGGGTGGCCTGACCCAGCCGTAGTGGTACACTGTTGCGCCCAACTCCGCTACCTTCAGCTTTCGCGAACCTTCTTTTTTGCGATAGCTTACACCATCAAAGTTTGGGATGCTCCGAAAAGATTGGGCACTCTGCCACGAATGTATATCAGGTCGATTTCGGATGATTCGAATTTCCTTATCATACCAGCTATGCCCTTCTTGGTAATGATCATAGTCGCCCCAGAAGTGCTTGAAATCAAATAAAAAACCCTCGATTTCTGGATTGTTTAAATGTGCCGCACAAGCATCGATAATTTTTTGATGGTCTTTTTCATGAATAACTTCATCTGCTTGAAGATAGATCAGCCATTCTCCTTCGCATTTTGATTTAGCAAAGTCGGTTTGCTGTGCATGAACGGTTCCATTCTTATAAAGACCCAAGTCCCACTTGGTATCAATGATCTTGAGTTTTGGGCTGTTTATGGCCTGAATAAGATTTCTTGTCTCATCAGTGGATACACCCAGAGCAACCACATATTCATCTACGATTGGCAAAATGGATCTTATCGATTCTACGATAGGGTAGTAAAGGCTTTCAGTATCTTTACAGAATGTAAATCCGCTGATTTTCATTTAGCCTTGAATTTCTTGTAGATCTACCAATTTCTTATAAGTACCATTTATTGCAAGCAGTTCCGCATGCGAGCCACTTTCTACAATCTCACCACGTTCAATTACTATAATTCGGTTGGCATGGCTAACCGTACTTAATCGGTGAGCAATTACAAATGAGGTACGCCCTTTCATGACTTTTGCCAAGGCATCTTGTACCAAGCGTTCACTCTCTGTATCCAATGCTGATGTTGCTTCATCCAAAATGAGTATGGGAGGATTTTTTAAAATTGCACGCGCAATGCTGAGGCGTTGCTTTTGGCCACCACTCAGCTTATTGCCTGACTCTCCAATCACTGTGTCCAATCCATTAGGAAGCGCCATAACAAACCCGTGCGCGTTGGATGCGTGAAGTGCTTCAATGATTTCTTTCTCGCTCGCGTTTGGTGCGCCAATTAACAAATTGTTGCGTACGGTATCATTGAATAAAATGCTGTGCTGACTTACGATTCCAAATAAGCTGCGCAACTCATTCACTTTAAGCTCATTCAAAGGAATATCGTCAAGCGTTAGTTGGCCTTCATTGGTATCATAGAACCTAGGTAAAAGATCTACAAGGGTAGATTTTCCACCTCCAGAAGGCCCCACAAGGGCAATAGACTCACCGGGATGGACTTCAATATTGATATTTCGGAGTACCCAGTCCTGTTCGTATTTGAAGCTTACATCATT
>JALRDM010000073.1 GCA_023262195.1 Salibacteraceae bacterium
AGAAAGCTACAGAAGATGACAAATTCATGTGTTTCAACCAGGAAATCATGAAGCACATCGGTAAAAACTTTGAATTCCCAGAATTGGCTCGCCAAATGGGTATCCAGGGTAAGGTGTACGTCAACTTCGTAATTGAGAAAAACGGAAAGGTAAGCTCAGTAACTATTGCACGTGGTGTAGATAAGCTGATTGATGACGAAGCAATGCGCGTAATCAAAAAGCTTCCAACATTTACCCCTGCGAAGCAGCGCGGTAAGCCTGTACGTATGCAATACACTGTGCCGATCAATGCTAGATTGCAGTAATCGGTAAATCAACGTATAAAAAGCCCGGGCCTTTGGCTCGGGCTTTTCTATTTTTGAACCATCAAAAAAACATTTATGAGCCAGACATTGGATCAACTTACGGTTATCGCTGCACAGGCAGCTTTGCATGGTGGAATCGAAATTCTTGAGGTCTACAATAATGAAGAGACACAAGTTGAGGTCAAAGGCGACGACAGTCCACTGACACAAGCTGATACTCGAGCCCACAAAGCCATTATGTCCCTGCTCGAGCCCACTGGGATTCCTGTACTGAGTGAAGAAGGTAAACACCTTCCTTTCAACGAGCGTTCTTCGTGGTCAAGGCTGTGGATAGTAGATCCTCTGGACGGTACTAAAGAATTCATCAAGCGCAATGGTGAGTTTACCGTGAATATCGCTTTGGTTGAACAAGGTCGACCAATTATGGGTGTGGTTTATGTGCCTGTTACCGGCGAGCTCTATGTTGGTGCAGGTTCAAAAGGCGCTAAGAAATTCACTTTGCCTCCAACGTCTGTAGTGAGTAACGAGACATTAGAAACAGGTGTTGATCTTCCGGTTTCGCTCGATCGACCGTTTACTGCAGTGGGTTCCCGAAGTCACATGAATGAAGAAACGGAAAACTTCTTGAAACAATACCGTGAAAAACATGGAGAAGTTGCCATTCTTTCCAAGGGCTCTTCGCTTAAAATGTGCATGGTGGCAGAAGGATTGGCTGACGTTTATCCACGTTTTGCGCCAACCATGGAGTGGGATACCGCTGCGGGTCAAGCAGTAGTTGAGGCGGCAGGATTTAGCATGGTAGAAAAGGAGGGTAGAACTCCGTTGAGATACAATAAGGAAGACTTATTGAATCCGCACTTTATTGTGCTATAAGTCTCACATTTTCACAGCGGTGTATCTTATCTTTGCACCGTCAAATTTCTATTAGGTGTCAAACGAAAAGAAACCATCACTCTTTAAAGAAGTCATCCGATTAGGGAAACTTCGATTGGGAGTATCTGTAGTATTTAGCTCGATAGCGGGTTACCTTTTAGGATATGAGGTTTTTTCATGGGTTGAACTTTTTCTTCTCACTCTTGGTGGATTGCTTGTAGTTGCGGCCTCAAACGCATTCAATCAAATTTATGAAGTGGAGCAGGACGCCCTGATGAACCGAACAAAAAACCGACCACTTCCAGCAGGAACGATGACGGTTCCTCAAGCCTATACGGCAGCTGTTCTTGCGCTCTTGGTCGGATTGTTTATGCTTTACAGTATCAATGTGCTTTCTGCGTTCTTCGGTGGGTTGAGTGCCTTTTTATATGCCGTGATTTACACACCGCTAAAAGCAAGAACTTCTTTAGCAGTGTTTGTCGGAGCGTTCCCCGGAGCCATACCTTATATGCTCGGTTGGGTAGCGGCAAGAAACGATTTTGATATAGAAACGGGCACTTTGTTCGCACAACAATTTTTCTGGCAGTTTCCGCACTTCTGGGCCATTGCTTGGTTCTCCTTTGAAGATTACAAAAGAGCGGGATACAACTTGCTGCCCTCAGGTGCAAAAGACCGTCCGAGCCAGCTGTATGTGATTATTTACACGATTTGGATGATCGTTGTTGGTATTCTCCCTGTCTTTGGAATTACAGGCGAACTCACTTTGAGTTACACGGGCGCTGCGCTGGTATTGCTTCTCGGCCTATGGGTACTTAGCAATGGGATGAAACTCTTGAAGAGCGGAGACGATAAGGTCGCAAGAAAACTAATGCTGAGCAGTATCGGTTATCTAACGGGTATGCAGCTCATTTATGTTATTGATAGATTTATCTAAGAATGGAAACATTAGCACAACAACGAAGAAAAGCATCTAAGCCGCTTTTATGGATCGGAATCGGCTCGATCATTATGGCCTTTGCGGGTTTGACCTCAGGGTATGTGGTGAGTAGAACGACGTTGGTAGAATCTGGAAATTGGCTAGTTTTTGAATTGCCCACTGCCTTTAACTATAGCACTGTAGCAATTATAGCTTCATCCTTGACACTTTGGCTCGGGAAAAAAGCAATTTCTAATGGTGAGGAAGGACGTTTGCGACTCTTCTTGTGGTTGACTATTGTTTTTGGCGTAGTCTTCGCTGTTTTGCAGGTTCGAGGCTGGGGAGAATTGATCAATGAACAAGTATTTTTCACAGGACCTGGCTCCAACCCTGCAGGCTCTTGGGTCTATGCCATTTCCCTGTTCCATCTCGCTCACCTAGGTGGCGGTATCATCTCATTACTCTACACGACTGTAAGAGCTTACGGAGGGAAGTATTCTCAGGAGGATTATCACGGTGTACAGTTGGCGTCCATCTACTGGCATTTTGTGGACCTTTTGTGGATATATTTATTCATCTTTTTGACTCTTATTCGTTAGATTTGCACGAATCATAATTCAAAACACTCGTTATGTCTTCTAATGCTGATTTAATCCAAGATACCAACCATTGGGGCGGAGGATCGAGACCTATGGGCGCTCGATACGGTAAGCTCATGATGTGGTTCTTCTTGTTATCAGATGCATTGACCTTCTCAGGCTTCCTAACCGCCTACGGTTTAATGCGCTTCAAGTATGAAAACACTTGGCCAATTGCTGAAAACGTATTTACTCACTTTCCAGGTCTAGAGGGCGACCAGCCATTGCTCTACGTGGCCTTGATGACG
>JALRDM010000074.1 GCA_023262195.1 Salibacteraceae bacterium
ACGCAAAGGATAAAAAGAAGAGGATTTGTGCAGTGGGCACCACAAGTATGAGAGCTATGGAGACTTCGTTTAGCACAAATCAGCATTTGCAACCATATGAGGGTTGGACCAATAAATTCATCTTTCCCCCACATGAATTTACGGTGGCTAACGCTATGATTACGAACTTCCATATTCCTGAATCTACTTTGTTAATGATGGTTTCTGCCTTTGGTGGATACGACCTCATTATGAAAGCATATAAGCAAGCTATAAAAGAGAAATATCGTTTCTACAGCTATGGCGATGCCATGTTAATCCTGCAATAAAAATCAGTGTCATATTTCGCAGTCATAGTTGCTGGAGGCAAAGGCCTGCGAATGAAAGCTGATTTACCAAAACAGTTTATTACTCTTCAAGGAAAACCCGTTTTGATGCGTACCATCGACCGTTTCGTAAGTGCGCTAAAGTCTAACGTTTCTATCGTTTTGGTCTTGCCAGAGGATCAGATTGATTTTTGGAAAGAGCTATGCGCAGAACATGACTTCAAAACTGCACACCAAATTGTGGTGGGAGGAAAAACGCGATTTGATTCAGTTAAAAATGGATTAGCTGCGTGCCCCGATGACGGAATAGTTGGAATCCACGATGGAGTAAGACCTCTGATTAGCGATGAATTGATCAACCTATGCTATGAAGAAACGCAAACTCATGGCTCAGCATTGCCTGTTACTCCGGTAAGCCAAAGTTTAAGACTGCGTACGGAGTCTGGTTCAAAAGCCATTAGCCGCGAGGGAGTATTGGCGGTTCAAACCCCACAATGCTTTGAATTACATAAGATAAAAAGAGCATATAAACAGCCTTATGAGCATCGCTTCACCGATGATGCCACCGTTTATGAAGGATTGGGTTATGAAATCGCTCTGGTTGAAGGTGAATCCACGAATATTAAAATCACCACCCCTGCCGATTTGAAAATTGCTGAAGCCATTCTAGCCTCCTCGAGCTATCGTTGATACCTTTGCTCATATGGCGATGGCAAAAAAGAATCTGCGCTCACTTTCAGAACAAGAAATCATTGAATTTTTCGATGCTATTGGCCAGCCATCTTATCGAGCCAAACAAGTAGATCAATGGCTTTGGCAAAAACAAGTAAAGTCGTTTTCCGAAATGACCAATTTGCCCGTGGAAACACGTGTTGCTCTTAATGATGCCTTCGTTATTAATCAACTAGAAATAGCAGAAGAGAAAGTAAGCGAAGATGGAACGGTTAAATGCGCCATAAAGCTGCACGATGGCAATGTAGTGGAGGCCGTTTTGATTCCGGCAGGTGACCGAATGACTGCATGCATTTCTTCTCAAGTTGGTTGCAGTTTGAACTGTGCGTTTTGCGCAACAGGCAAGCTAAAACGCATGCGCAACCTCGAGCCAGATGAAATTTTTGACCAAGTAGTTGCCATAAAGGCTATGGCAAAGAAATATTTCAACCAACCGCTCACCAATATTGTTTTTATGGGCATGGGCGAGCCATTGTTAAACTATCGGCATGTTATGACCTCCATTGATCGGATTACCAATGATATTGGACTCGGCATGGCATCTCGGAGAATCACTGTCTCCACAGCAGGTATTGATAAGATGATTAGAAAACTTGCAGAGGACAAGGTGAAATTTAGACTGGCACTCTCGCTGCATGCAGCAAACGATGAAAAAAGAAGCCAAATAATGCCAATCAACGATCAAAATAAGTTGGATAGTCTCGTTGAAGCGATCAGTCTCTTTCATGAAAATACGCGAAATAGAATCACCTTCGAGTACATCATTTTTAAAGACTTCAACGACTCATTGAAAGATGCTCAAGAGTTGGTCAACTTTTGTAGAAAGGTCCCTGGCCGGGTGAATATCATTGAATATAATCCCATAGGAGATGAAAAATTTCATCAAGCGGATCCTGATAAGGTTGACTTATTTGCCGCGCACCTGGAAAAGAATGGTGTAGTTGTAAATATTAGACGCAGCCGAGGTAAGGATATTGACGCTGCTTGTGGACAATTGGCGAATAAGAACGAAGTGGTATCGCATGTATAAATGGCTCTTCGCAAACTTACTTATCGTGGCTTCCTTGCTTTGCACGGCACAAGAAGGGGTTCAAGCCATACTGACATTTCAAAATCCTTTCGAAATTCCGAGTGGCGAAGAACTGGTTGCGCTTAAGGCTACGAGCACGGCTTCACCATTACTTATCACTACTAAACCTGGAATACTCTACCTCAGACCAATCGATATAGCAACAGGAACGCCAAAAAAAGTTCTGAGTATCAAGTCAAACGATGAGAAAAGAATCCTCAAGCATGAGGTTATTGGAGATAGCATTTTCTGCTTGGTAAAATCTACCGAAAATGATCGATCCATCACGTTTGAATCCGTGGTTTATACCATGTTCAATGATCAGCTTGCAGAAGCAGCAAGACATCCGCTCAGCATCAAAAACTTACCAAATCAAAGAAATGCCGAGACACTTTTTTTCAGCGTGGATGATCGAGCCAAGTTTTCAGCAGCTGTGCGATTGGTTGGTTATGAAATCAGCCCTGATGCTTTGATTGAGCTTGATGTTATCGACTATAAAGCCAACCGCCAATCAAGCTTCAACCTGCCCATACCTTATGGCGCAGATGATGTGAAAATTACGCAGATGGACATTACCGATGAAGGCATCGTTTACTTTACTGCCACTGCTGGTATGAGGCTCAATAGCCCATTTCTAAAAAAGAATCTTTTCTACAGCTTCAATACAGCTGATAAGGAACTGCGAGAATTTGACATTAATAAAGACAAAGTATATCATCAAGAAATGCTTGCAGTCTCTAATCAAGAGCAGATAAACCTCATAACCACATTCAGCTCAGACCCCATGCTTCAAGCAGCGTGTCACGGCTACGGTTGGGTAGAAATAGATTCAAATGGAGCCTACTTATCCAAAAAGGCGATTAACGAATTTAGCCCTGAGGTCAAAAGTGCTTTGCGCATTGACTCTAGATCAAGTCAAACTTCAATCGAGCATTTGTTTATTGACGACATATATAATTTGGATGGACAAGTGGTTGGACTGTTTCACCAACAATATCGAGATCAAGTTTGCACCACCGATCCTCGCACAGGAATTCTTTCATGTACAGACCAGTTTCACCATGATGGAATTATTGTCCATTTTAGTTCAAACGAGGTTCCTACTGTTGTGATTAATAGATCCCAGCTTGACTTCGATCAAGAAGGGCCTTATTTGGGTTATACAAGCGCCCTGATTGACCAAGCCATTATTCTTTTATACAATGATCATGAGAAGAACAGCAACATTTTTGCTGAACGAGAGATGAGTAATCCCTCTAGGGCTAATTTGCGCTACGTCTACATCGAGTCCAATGGAAAGTATAGAAGCAATTCTTTAGATCTTGATTTGGGTCGTGGGTTTGTATTGTTGCCCAAAGTAAAGGGCTTTGAAAAGTATGGCATAGTGCATAATGTTTACTCCAATGGAAAAGACTTTCGCCTAGGGTTACTAAACACACAATTAATTCAAACTACAACGGACTAATTCTGTTACGTTTACAGCAGCTTATCAGCAATTTCAATTATGAAGGCCATCGATAAAATCAAGTCTCCAATCAAAGAAGAAATGCTTCGGTTTGAGGAGAAATTTCGTGCCTCAATGAAAAGCTCTGTGCCGCTTTTAGACAAAATCACCCACTACGTTGTCAAGCGAAAAGGAAAGCAAATAAGGCCCATGTTCGTTTTTCTTACGGCCAAATCTTTGGGTGACATCAACGAAGCTACACACCGTGGAGCAGCGCTAATTGAGCTTTTACATACTGCTACCTTGGTGCATGACGATGTTGTAGATGAAGCTTATGAAAGGAGGGGGTTTTTCTCGCTAAATGCCCTTTGGAAAAACAAAATAGCAGTATTGGTCGGTGATTATTTACTATCCCGTGGGCTCCTCTTGGCGACAGAAAACGGAGATTTCAAACAATTGCAAATTGTGAGCAACGCAGTGCGACAAATGAGCGAAGGTGAGTTGCTCCAAATCGAAAAAAGTAGAGGTATAAATGTTAGTGAAGAGGTCTACTTTCAAATAATCAGGCAGAAAACCGCTACATTGATTGCAAGCTGCTGTGCCTGCGGTGCATCATCTGTGGGAAATGATGATGCAATGATTGAAAAGATGCGCCAGACTGGAGAAAAAATTGGCATCGCCTTTCAAATAAAAGACGACCTCTTTGACTATGGACTTGGCGGTAAAATCGGAAAACCTACGGGCATTGATATTCGAGAAAAAAAGACCACCTTGCCATTCATTTACGCCATCAACAATAGCCAAAATGGTTCTGGCAAAAGGGCGCTAAGGCTTTTTAAAAAGGACAGAAAAAGCAAAAAAGATGTAGAAGAAGTAATCGATTTTGTGCTCAATTCTGGTGGAATAGAATATGCCGAAAGAAAGATGCGCGAGATATCATCCGAAGCCATTGCCGAACTTCAGCGTCTTCCTCAAAACGATGCTCGTGAATCATTAATCGAGTTAGTTCAATACACGATCGATCGCGAGAAGTAAACCACTTACTTAAAAGCGTTAAGCCCAGTGACATCCATTCCTGTAATCAACAAGTGAACATCGTGCGTTCCTTCATAAGTTATTACACTCTCAAGGTTCATCATGTGACGCATAATGGAGTACTCATTGGTAATTCCCATTGCTCCATGAATTTGTCGTGCTTCACGAGCAATATCCAATGCCATAGCCACATTGTTTCTTTTCGCCATGGAAATTTGACCTGTGGTGGCGGCACCTTCATTCTTCAACTGACCCAACCGCAGCGCGAGCAATTGTGCTTTTGTGATTTCGGTAACCATCTCGGCTAGTTTCTTTTGTTGCAGTTGATATCCTCCAATTGGTCGATCAAACTGCACGCGCTCTTTTGAATATCGAAGTGCGCTATCGTAACAATCCATAGCGGCTCCAATAGCGCCCCAGCTTATTCCATAACGGGCAGAATCCAAGCAACCAAGGGGTGCCCCAAGACCAGATTTATTCGGTAAAATATTTTCCTTCGGAACTGGTGTGTTGTCAAATACCAATTCTCCTGTGTCAGAAGCACGCAGCGACCACTTTCCGCGCATGGTTGGTGTAGTGAAGCCATCCATACCCCTTTCAACGATCAAACCATGGATTCGATCATTTTCATCTTTCGCCCAAACCACGGCAATATCAGCAAATGGCGCGTTTGAGATCCACATCTTTGCTCCATTAAGGATAACATGGTCCCCTGCATCTTTGAAATTGCTCATCATCCCTCCAGGATTGCTTCCGTAATCTGGTTCAGTGAGACCAAAGCAACCTATCATCTCTCCAGATGCCAGCTTGGGAAGGTACTTTTGTCTTTGCTCTTCGGAGCCGTACTTCCAAATAGGATACATTACGAGCGAGCTTTGTACTGAAGCGGTGGAGCGCAATCCACTATCACCTCGTTCAAGTTCCTGCATTATCAATCCATAGGTAATTTGATCTAACCCTGCCCCACCATACTCAGTAGGAATGTATGGACCAAAAGCCCCTATATCGGCCAATCCCTTAATCCATTCTTTTCTGAACTTAGCCTCCTCATACGCACCTTCAATGTAAGGACTCACCTCTTTCTTTACCCATTGCCGAGCACTGTCCCGAATGAGTTTTTGCTCCTCGGTTAATAAATCGTCAATACCGTAATAATCTACTCCTTGAAACTTATCTTCTTTATTTGCCATCGATCACATCAAAATTGAAATACGAAGTTAGCCATTGCTCGCTCGAACTCGCCTAGATTTGCGCATTAATTAAAATGTTTGAAATACAAGATTCCACGGGCGATTTTCCTTTTATAATTCTATTGGGCCTGTTGCTATTAATTGGCATTGCCCGGCAGTTGGAAGGTGATCGAATTGCGCTTTTTCTCCGCTCATTTTTTAATGGAAACTTGGCTGATCAGCAACTTCGACAAGAGCGCGCCTTTTCTAGATTGGCGCTTTTGGCTTTCTCATTCGTACTGATGACCATATCAGCCTTTAGCGCCTCAGTAGTGCAAAACATCGGTTACTTCAACGATTTCAGCAAATTGGGCCTCTTCACTACCATTTTCGTTATTCTTTTTTTCATTACCACCGCTCGAGTTGCATTGTATGCCTTAACTTCTTGGATTTTTGAAATAGATAGCCTCCAACAGCAACACAATTATCACTGGCTGTTGACGAATGTAATTGGCTGCATTTTACTCATCCCGATCATCGCTTTTATCGAGTTTGGCCCGCGTCTACTTGTAGATTATTTCATGTACTCTGGAGTTACGATTGTCATAGCAATTAATGGCTTTCGGTTGTTAAGAATAATGTATATTTCTAACACCGTCTATGCTATTAAAATTCCCTTTTATTTTCTTTACATTTGCGCGCTCGAAATTATACCCATAGCAATTTCTATCACGGTGGTTTTGAGGCAAATTGGAGGTTAAAGAGGAGCAACATGAGCAAGAGCGCAGAAACTAAAAAGAAGATCAAAACCATTTTGGTTAGCCAGCCTAAACCAGATAGTGATAAATCTCCCTATTTTGATCTTGCCGCAAGGCATAAAGTAAAGCTCGATTTTCAACCATTCATCCACGTTGAGGGATTAACAGCAAAGGAATGGCGTCAGCAACGCATTCAAATTTTAGATCACACATGCATCATCTTTACCTCGAGAAATGCGATTGACCATTTTTTTAGGATTTGCAGCGAAACCCGAGTCACTGTGCCTGACTCTATGAAATACATATGCATGTCTGAGGCTATTGCCTACTATCTGCAGAAATATGTGGTTTACAGGAAACGTAAAATTTCAGTTGGGGAGAGAAAGTTTAGCGACCTTATTCCGATTCTCAAGAAAAACAGTGAGGAGCGATTCTTACTGCCAAGCGCAGATAAGATCAAAGAAGATATTCTAAAGACGCTTGACGACCTAGGGGTAAAATACACGCGAGGCATACAATACCGCACGGTCATCAGCGACCTTAGTCACTTGGAAGACGTGAAGTATGATATGCTCGTATTCTTTAGCCCAAGCGGCATTAAAAGCCTGTTTCACAACTTCCCGAACTTTGAGCAGGGTGATACCAAAATAGCTGCGTTTGGTGCTACCACGCATAAAGCCATTGAAGAGCATAATTTACGCTTAGATTGTGGCGCTCCTACCCCAGAAGCTCGCTCAATGACGGCCGCCATAAAGCTTTATCTCAAAGAGCATAATAAGTAGCTCTAAACGCGCCAAACCGCTGAGGGATATGGCACATCGGTCAAATCAAT
The DNA here is from genome assembly GCA_023262195.1 of Salibacteraceae bacterium. Classification (GTDB taxonomy): domain Bacteria; phylum Bacteroidota; class Bacteroidia; order Flavobacteriales_G; family Salibacteraceae; genus SHAN690. The sequence goes on from JALRDM010000074.1 coordinate 7,345, forward strand.
TTCCAAGGTCAGAGCGGCTAAAGCAACAACGTCAATTTGCAGCATTGCGCAAGTCGAGCCATCGCTCACATCAATTTCCATTGCTCGCATTTTGGAATATCGTTGAATCCGAATCGGAAGCAAAAATTAAGGTCGCATTTGGTGCACCAAAAAAGCATTATGCTCATGCATCGCAGCGCAATTTGATAAAGCGTAGACTTCGTGAATCATATCGAACACAAAAACATTCGCTGACCCAATTACTCGATACAAAAGGCCTAACTGTGCACTTGTCTGTAATTGTTCTCAAAAGTGATAACACTTCTTATGACCTACTCAGGGCCAAAATGATGCTACTTTTACAAGACATTGCAGCGCAAGTTGGGCATGATTAGTAGGTTTCTGATTTTCTTAATTCGTTTTTATCAAACGGCTATTTCTCCGTTTTTTCCTGCCACCTGCAGATTTCATCCAACCTGCAGTGCCTATGGTGTGGAAGCAATCAAATATCATGGGCCTATCAAAGGAGGTTGGATGGCACTTGTTAGAATAAGTAAATGTCACCCGTGGGGTGGGCAAGGTTATGATCCTGTCCCAAAAAAGCAAAACGAATAACATGAAAAAGATCAAGCTCCTAATAACGATTGCGATACTTGGCACCTTCAGTATTGCTTCTTCGGCCTATGTCGAAAGCTATTTCGAAATAACTAAGAATCTCGATATTTTCTCGAGCGTTTATCGGGAAATCAATGTGGGATATGTGGAAGAAACTAATCCCGGTAAGCTGGTGAAAGCGGGCATTGATGCTATGTTGGCTTCACTTGATCCGTATACCAATTACATTCCCGAATCAGATATCGAAGACTATCGCTTCATGACCACCCATGAATATGGGGGCGTAGGAGCTATGATAGGAAAACGCGGAGAGCATGTAATGATCACAGAGCCTTACAAGGATGCCCCTGCAGATAAAGCGGGTTTGAAAGCGGGAGATATCATTATAGAAGTGGATGGTGAAAGCGCTGAGGGTAAAACTACTTCACAGTTGAGTGATATGCTTCGTGGTCAGCGCGGAACTACCATTACGGTTAAAGTCAAACGAGAAGCAACAAACGAGGTCATTGAGAGAACCGTGACTCGAGAAAAAATCAAAATAGACGATGTCCCCTACAGCGGTATGCTGCGCGAAGGAGTTGGATACATCAGCTTGCGCGGTTTCACAGAAACTGCGAGCAAAGATGTACGCAAGGCGTTTGAAGAACTGAGAGAAGAGGGCATGGAAGAACTTATTCTTGACCTCAGAGGTAATGGAGGAGGCCTTTTGCGCGAATCTGTAAACATTGTGAACTTTTTTGTAGAAAAGGGAGAGAATGTGGTTGAGGTTAAAGGAAAGGTCAAGGAACATTACCGAATGAACAAAGCACTCTATGAACCTTTAGATAAGGATATCCCATTGGTGGTGCTTATTGACGAAGGCTCTGCGAGTGCCTCAGAAATTGTTTCGGGTTCGTTGCAAGATCTTGACCGGGCCGTGGTGATCGGCCATAATTCTTTTGGCAAAGGATTGGTGCAAAACACCACTGACCTTAGTTATAATTCAATGCTAAAAATGACCATAGCCAAATACTATACCCCCAGTGGCCGTTGCATACAGCGCATTGATTATGGAGGTGCCCGAGATGAGTATGGCAGGGCAAAAGAAATCCCTGACTCTTTGTTAACGGAGTATAAAACACGCAATAGTCGTATTGTAAAAGATGGTGCGGGCATCATGCCTGACCTAATAGTTGACGATGAAGAGTATAGTGGGCTACTGGCCATTTTGATAAACGAGCATATCATTTTTGACTTTGCCACGCGATACTACTTTGATCATGATTCTATTACTGAGCCAGAAGAGTTTAAGCTCAGCGATGAAGAATACCGTGACTTCGTTGATTATACAATGACCCAAGACTTTGAGTACAAAACTGAAAGTGGTGAAACCCTTAAGGAACTCGAAGAGGTGATGAAAGAAGACGATTTTTGGGAAGATGTGAAAGAAGAATATATGGCCTTAAAACAAAAGCTCATTCGCAATAAGCGCGATGATTTATTGAAATTTAAGCCTGAAATTTCCCTGATGCTTGAAAATGAAATCGCAGGAAGATATTACTACTCTACCGGTAGAATACGTGCTTTTTTAAACTATGACCCTGAAATAGAAAAAGCAGTTGAGGTTTTAAACAATAAATCTACATACGACTCCGTTTTGAACGGCACATGTGCCTATTGCCAATTAAAAAAAGGTTAGGCCATGTACCTAACCTATGGTTTTAACCGCTAAACAGCATCGCTGGATATATTTATTCTGCCTTGGTATAATTGCCATAGGCCTCCCTTTCTCTAGGGTAATTATCAGCGTTGGAGAAATTCTTCTAGCACTCAACTTTATACTTGAAGGCAGGTGGAATGAGCGGTTGCAAAAACTTCGAACTACTCCAAGCATTTGGCTCTTCGTAGGTGTTTTTCTAATGTATGCCATGAGCTTATTGTGGTCTGATGACCTTGACTCGGGTCTAGGTGAAATAAGGCTTCGACTTCCATTGCTGCTCTTTCCAATCGTAATTCCACTTTCTCAAAAGCTAAAAAGATCAGAGTTCCTATGGATTGGAGCACTATTCAGTGCTGCGGTGATTGGCGCATCGATTTTTTCAACCTATACTTACTTTATTACTCGCGGCCAGCCAGGATTTGAGTTTAGAGAGATCAGCCTTTTCACGAGCCACATACGGTATTCCCTCATGGTATGTTTGAGCTATCTCATCCTTTTAAAATGTGCTTGGAATGAAGAAAAGAAACCTTGGTTGCGTGTCGCTTATGTGATACTTACCATCTGGATGAGTCTGTTTGTATTCATTTTACAATCCATGACGGGGATTATCGTTTGGCTCTTGTGTAGTTACATGCTCCTATTCTATACTGTCTTCTATTTAAAAGAGCCTGTATTAAGGGCCACCGCGAATACTGTTTTACTTATTGCGCCACTTTTTATTGGATTATACCTCATTTTCCAGATCGATGCATTTTATCCAGATAAACAACTTGACTTCTCTAATCTCGACACTCACACTGCGGAGGGCACCAGGTATCAGCACGACACAAATACCCTAACCCTTGAGAATGGCCACTATATTAATTTGTATATCGCCCCATCAGAGATTGAGCGCGAGTGGAATAAAGTAAGTGATATTCCATACTTCAACGGACAAGATAATAAAGGGCAATATGTATACACCACGCTAATCAGGTACATGACAAGCAAAGGACTGAGGAAAGATGCCGAAGGGTTCAGAAAACTTACAGAAGAAGATATTTATGCCATCGAAAATGGTGTCGCCAATACTCGATTCCTCTATGGAAACGCTCTTGACAACAGGATATATACAGTCATTTGGGAGTTCGACAAAATGATTCAAGACAAGAATGTTCAGGGCCACTCGGTGACTCAGCGCTTTGAATTTTGGAGAACCGCAACACAAATTTTTTCGGAATCTCCAATTATTGGTGTAGGAGCTGGAGATGTATTGTCAAAGTATGATGAAACTTACGAGAAGCAAAACACGCGACTAGCCAAACGTTACCGGCTAAAAGCTCATAATCAATACTTATCCATATTGGTGGCGGTTGGTTTAATTGGTTTAATGATTTTTCTTGCCTCTATTATCACACCATTTTTAACCATCAATCATGCTAACTCCTTTTTATATATCGGATTCTGCATAATTCTTTTTTCAAGTATGGTAAATGAGGATACACTATCAACGCAAATAGGCATTACCCTATACGCTTTCTTCAACTCCTTTTTGCTCTACTCGCTCTCTGCGTTACCACGTAAAACCCGATTATAAACTGCCTTTGTTTTTTGTGCGGTCATCCCCTTTGAAAATGACTTGACCATATCAGCGCCTGCTTCAACCAATTTCTGAGCAAATGTTCTGTCGTTTAATAGTCTTGTCACATGAGCGGCAAGCTGTTTTGAGTCTGCCACATCTGCTACCAAACCATTGACCTCATGCTTGACAATTTCAACTATTCCCCCAGCACGTGTTGCTACAATTGGAATCCGTGCCACTTGCGCATCCAAAATCGAAGTTCCCAAACCTTCAGTTTTTGAAGTAATGAGAAACACATCCAACTCAGGTAAAAGGGATACCACATCATCACGAAAACCTAAGAGCAATACATGATCTTCTAAATTATTCTTGGCTATTTCCTCTTCTACTTGTTTGCGCGAAGGGCCGTCTCCAATGGCTAAAAATTTCACCTTATGTCCTTGACCAACAATCTGTTTTGCCGTAGCAATAAACGTTTCATAGTCTTTATGTGGTGCAAGTGCCGCAACATTACCCACAAGAGCATAATCTGAATCAATTCCTAGTTCTTTTCGGATATCTACCTTAGGAACATTTGTGAATTTATTCAGGTCTACGCCACTGTGCACCACCTCAAGTTTAACCTTGTCTTCAATGGATTTTTCCATAATATCTGCGATGGCCTGCGAAACGCAGATAATCTTGGCGATATTGGGGTGGTTATATTTATAAAAAGACATGCTTGTGTCTTTTACGGGAAAGTCAACCCTTCTAGAAACAATAATTGGTACCGTATTTTTTGTAAGCACAGTACTCAATACTGCGAAATTGTGCGCATGACTATCGTGCACGTGCATTAGATCAATGCCCTCACGCTTACAAATGTGATTGACCCGAAACGCCACCATTGGATTCGCAGAAAAACCCTTGAAATAAGTAAGATGGTTGATGTGGTTTTTGAGGCAATATTTATGCACTGCCGAATTAAATGGGCATAAGACCAATTGCCAAACTCCTATTTGATTAAGTTCTTCAACCAAATACAATAGCTGCTGTTCGCCCCCGCGCCATGTCTTTGGCGAACTTATATGCAGCACTCTCATTGGTTATTCTGAATTTTAAGAAGTTTTGAATACTTCAAATATGTGGCGCGTGCGGAATAGATACCAATTAGCCAACCGTAGTAGCCATCTAAAAACCCAAGCTTAAAAATGTAGCCTTTCACAAATCGTGCAATGGGTTTGATTAAGATTTTTAGCGCATTTGACCGAATACCTTGATCGAATTTGGCTTGAGCTGCAATGCTAGAAAAGTTCTCAACCTGCCTTTTATGCTCTTCAACGGTGTAGAAGGTATAGTGAAGGATGTCGCCAGCTAAAAAACCTGATTTAGCCTTTGTATTTAAAACGTATTTGTCATGCGGATTGGTGCCCTTCCACGCGCCCATTTTACGGTTAAACAATCGCATTTTTTTATCTGGATACCATCCGCTATGCCTAATCCATTGCCCGCAATAATTGGCCAATCGATTCATATAATAACCATCACAATCAAACTTCTCTTTTACTTCCAAAACTGATGCTCTTAATTCAGGGCTTAGTGCTTCATCAGCATCCAACGAAAGAATATGATCGTGACTTGCCAGCTTTAAGGCAAGGTTTTTTTGTTCTATGTAGCCTAAAAACTCTTGTTTCACAAAGCGTGCTTTATATTGAGAAACGATGCTTTCAGTTTTATCCGTGGAAAAAGAGTCGACCACTACAATTTCATCCACAACATCCTTCACACTATCTAAACAACGTGCAATATTTCGCTCTTCGTTAAGGGTGAGAATTATGGCTGAAATCTTTGGCATTCCTATTCTTTCAAATAAACCCTCGACACACGATCAGAAAGGTTGGTCAGTATTTCATAGGGGATAGTTCCTACGATTTCTGACATTTTTCGAATGTCGGCTGCTCCATCAAAAACTATGATTTCATCGCCTTCTTTCGCTTTAAGCCCCGTGACATCCACCATGCACATATCCATGCAAACGTTACCAACAATTGGACAGCTTCTATTATTCCAACGCAACCCCCATTTTCCGTTTCCTAGCTTTCGATCTAATCCATCGGCATAGCCTACAGCCACGGTAGCAATGGTTCGGTCTTCATCAAACCTACCAGCCCGACTATACCCAATTGATTCCCCTGCCGGAATATGCTTTATCTGCAATATGTATGATTTTAATGCTCCAAGGGCCAAAAGATGCCTATCGTGATGTGCATTACCAAAGCCATACAAACCTATTCCCAAACGCACCATGTCAAATTGATAATCAGGAAACCTTAAAGCACCGCTGGAGTTAAGAACATGCCTCATGAAAGGAGCGCTTACTATTAAGGCGAGCTCATCGGCTACCTTCGAGAATTTTGTCACTTGATTTTTTGTAAACTCATCATGTGCCTCATCATCTGCAGCAGCCAAATGCGTAAAAACACTGGAAAGCCTGATATACTCTTCATCCTGCAATACTTCAAGGATTCTTGGGACGTCATTCTCATCAATACCTAGACGATGCATTCCTGAATCTACCTTCAAGTGAATCTTAAGAATGTCAAATAAATGCCTGTTGGCTTTTGCCACTTCTACAAAATCTTGGAGGGCTCGAATTGAGAAGATTTCTGGCTCCAAGTTGTTTCTGATAATTTTCTCGTATTCCGCTTTGTTTGGACTCATTACCATGATTGGAATACGAATGCCCCGCTCTCTCAACACTAGCCCTTCGTCTGTATATGCCACAGCCAAATAGTCAACTCGTTCTTGCTGCAAGACACGGGCAATTTCAAAGCTGCCGCTGCCATATGCAAACGCTTTTACCATAACCATAATTGCCGTGTCCGACTCTAAAATGGACCGATAATAACGCAGGTTACTCGTGAGTTTTTGCAAATCGATTTCAAGCCTTGTTTGGTGCTGCTTTGCTTGCATGTGCTTCACAAGGCGCTCAAACTTAAAAAGTCGTGCCCCTTTAATTAAAATAGCCTTGTCGCGTAGGGTTTTCAGCGATAGCGAGTCAAAAAAGTCGTCCACAGAGTCGAATTTGTTGACTGTACTTGAATTGAATTGCGCAGCATGCATTGATATGTGTTTGCCAATCAATACCACCTCATCCACCATGGCTCGATTAACGTGCCTTACTATTTCAGCATAAACGCTTTTGTGACTATTGTCTGGGTCTAAATCACTAAGAATAACCATGCGACCCGATGCCTTCATTGAGTTTAGCTGATCCAACGCTGCTGCCAAGGACCCGATGTCAGAATTATAGCTGTCGTCAATGATCATGCTATTCTCAACCCCCATCTTAATCTCCATGCGCATAGCTACGGGCGATAAGCGCTTGAATCGGTCGAGCACATCTGGAGTCAGCTTTTCCAAAATGGCGATTAAACAAAAACAGTGTATTGAGTTTTCTATCGAAGCACGGTCTTCAAATGGCAGCTCAATCAAATAGTCCTGACCTTTATACATAAGCTCAAGATGACTCGCTCCCGCATTTGAGCTAACACCTTTCACATATACATCGCTGGCTTTGTCTGACTGTGACCAAGTGAACACCGGTAAACTGAGCTTATCTTGATTGTTGACAAACCAAAGATGATCTTTACAACATATGACCTTTTCGCAATCTTTAAATAGGCTTAGCTTCTCAAACAGCTTTTTGTCTCTCGAATCAAATCCTGCGTCATGCGCATCTCCTAAATTGGTCATTAGACCAATGGTAGGTTTAATGACCTCTCTCAACTTCGGCATTTCTCCTTGCTTTGATATGCCCGCTTCAAACAGCGCTAATGTATGCTCCGTTCCAAGTTTCAATACCGACAATGGAACCCCGATCTGAGAATTAAAACTTTTTGGGCTCCGACAAATTCTGAAGGTTGATTCCAAAAGCGTGTTCAACCATTCTTTAACCACCGTCTTTCCATTGCTGCCAGTAATCCCAATTACAGGTAGACTAAACTTCATTCGATGTTGCGTTGCAACGGATTGCAGAGCATTCACCACATTGTTGACCAATAGAAAATTAGCTTGGTCTTTATGCTCCTTAAGTATGCGTTCATCAGAAATCAGAAAGTTGTGAACCCCCATATCAAGGAGCTCTGGAATAAAAACGTGCCCATCAACTTTCTGTCCCTTTAGTGCCACAAACAAAGTGCTTTTATCAGTTACCCCCCTGTGGTCTATGGTCACTCCTGATATTTCGCATCTGGGTAAAACTATGGCTGCATCAACCTTTAATGCATCGGCTATCGATTCAATGGTGTACTTCACGACTTTTCGATTTTTTCGGCCTTTAAATCTTCTCTAGCAAAACACCCTCTACATAATGGCTCATATTCGGTTCTTTCCCCTAGCTCCACAAGCTTTTCACTGTCTATTACTCTATGGCTATGGTTTGCCAATGAACCACACTTTACACAAATCGCATGCACTTTGGTTACGTATTCAGCAATGGCCATAAGCCCAGGCATAGGCCCAAAAGGTCTGCCTTTAAAATCCATATCCAATCCGGCAATCACCACTCTTTTACCCAATGATGCTATTTGATTACACACGTTTATAAGCTCAAGATCAAAGAATTGCGCTTCATCAATACCCACAACTTCGGCATCGTTTGCTAGAATTAATATGTTGCTCGAAGACTTGACCGGGGTACTCGATAGGCTGTTTTCATCGTGAGAAACAACCTCTTCTTCATCATATCGGATGTCAACTTCAGGTTTGAATATTTCAATCTTTTGACCTGCAATTTGAGCTCGCTTCAACCTTCGAATCAATTCTTCTGTTTTACCTGAAAACATGGAACCACAGATCACTTCGATCCATCCAAATTTGTGCTTTTCTGTGCCTGTGTGTTCTAAAAACAATTGATAGCTGCTACTTAATGCGAAGATGTATGATTGGATTTAAATTCCATAGACTTTCCTCAAATGTGCAAGGACTTGTGATAATAAATTGTGGGGATTTTGCAGAGTCTCACCTTCTCTTTTCACATCTTTGAGGCATAGCAAAAGGAACTTCATGGAACAACTAAGACGGGATGTTGAGTCCTTAAAAGCCAAAGTGGAAGAAAAAGAGCACGAGCTACTCCTCATCCAACAAGAATTATCCGTGCTGCAAGCTAGGCTTGATGATCATATTTCACGAAAAAAAGTGGACGAGCAGAATGCCGAAGAGCAAGCAGAAATGCAAAAGAGGGCTGAAGAAGCTGCTCGTCTTGCTCGATTAAAGGCTGAAGCACTTGAACGAGAAGCCAAGGAGAATAAAGAATCGTCAATGCAAAAAACGGTAGTTTCTGAAGCAAATGACAATGAAATAATCACCCCAGATGAATCCGAAGTACCCGTTGTTGGTGAAGCACAGCACGAGGCAATTATGCGCACCATTGATGAACTGTCAAAAGATATCGGAGTATCAAGACAACCTCAATCCTTTGAAGATCGCCCTACGGTCGTAGATCGAGTATCAAAACAAAAGCTCAACGACCTTAAACGAGGTATCGGAATCAACGAACGATTCTTATATGCCAATGAGCTGTTTGGTGGTGACATGAATGCATTTACCCGTGCTATTGACGAGTTGAATCACATCGAATCAGAGAAAGATGCTCACCGCTTATTGAACGAAAATCTCGGCATTAAATACCAATGGGAAGACGAAGATGAAACCGTTGTCGCATTCAAATCCCTTGTCTCAAGACGTTTTTCCAAACTATGAAATCACTTACGCTCGCTTTTTTCCTCTCCGTTTTATTCACCCCTAGCATAGGTCAAGACACACAATATGTTAGACAAATAATAGACTCCTTATGCTCTCCTGTCTATCACGGCAGAGGATATGTGAAAAGAGGTGACTCAGAGGCAATAAATTTTATGATGCGCGAGTTGCGCAAGCTCAATGGCAGTGCTAGATTAGGAGTGATAACCTTCGAAATGCAAGCCAACACTTTCCCTGGAGCACTCTCGGTCGAATTAAATAACAATGTTTTATCCACCGGTGAAGACTTTATCATTGACCCCATATCCGGAGGTGCTCACGGTGAGTTTACTGCTGTTTATTTCAAAACTAAATGGGCCAAATCAGAGGAGGAGCTTTTCGCTCAAATTGCCAATGGTCGGTTCGAGGGTAAGGTTGTGGTGTTTGATGAGGGTGCCAAAAATTCAAATTATGCACAACTCATCTCTGATGTTCGACAGGACCCATTGAAAGCAGCAGGCTATATGATTCTCACAGAAAAACCCCTCACTTGGTCGGTCAGCAATTCATTCCTCCAAATTCCAATACTTAGTGTGCGTAAAGAAGCCTATAAGAAGAAAATTAAGAGGGTAACTCTC
>JALRDM010000128.1 GCA_023262195.1 Salibacteraceae bacterium
CAGTCATTACTACTGGAAAACCCTATTTCTTGGGCTTCAATTTAGGATCAAGCGCGTAGGATTGGTTCAACCAAGTTTGACCTTCTTCTGGTTTACCCATACGCTGATAGGTGATGCCGATATAGAAATAATAAATCGCACCTCTTGGATCAATCTCTATTGCGCGTTTAAACAAATCAATTGCCTCCTCATAACGGCCTAGTGATCCGTAGCAGCTCGCCAAGTTGCCAATGGCATCTTTATAATTGGGATCTTTTTGAAGCGCTCTTGAGAAATATTCGCTCGCATCTTCAACCTTTCCACGTTCGAATAATACGGCTCCCATATTGTTTAAAGTGGTTGCATGAGTTGGATTATACTTTAGAGCCAAGTTATACCGCTCCATCGCTAGGTCCTTATATCCTAAGCGTTGATAGGCTAACCCCAACTCACCTTGAGCATCCGCATAGCTCGGGTAGATTTCCACTGCTTTCTTTAGCTCTCCTACAGCCTTGCGGAGCCATTCATTTTTAACCTTATCTGATTTGGCGGTAAGTGCTCTTTCCTTCATCATCGCCATTCCTAGTCGATAATGAGTACGGCAGCTATTTGACGCATTCTCAACATCAGCCGTATAGAGATCAAACTCGCTACTCCAGTCAGCGCTGCGTGAGGTGGTTTTAAACCCATAAATTGTCAGTACCACGGCAAGAAGTACCAAAGGCAAAACTGCTTTTCTCGGTTCAAATGAAGATTGATTACCTAACCCCCATTTCCAAATGAACCACGCCACACAGAGAGCAAAGCCTAACACTGGCAAAAACATCAAACGCTCTCCAAAATGAGTGCCTATGGTGATCAAATAATTGGAGTAAAGTGAATATGTGCATAGAAACAGAAGGAAGGCAAAGCCAAGAAAATGGCGCTTAAGCACCATCTTGATACCGAAAAAAACTATGCCCGCAACAACCACGAAGGCGAGCCAAAACTGCCAATCACCAAAACCAACAATTGGTATTTGCTTTAAGCTGTAATCGTGCGATAAAGGGTGTGGTATCAACATTTTGTACAAATACAATCCACTCAACTGAGTTGCCGTTGCAAACCATTCAAGACCCGATACCTTGTGTAAGATGTTGTCAATGTGAGGTGTATTTCTTGGTCCAGTAAGTCCACCTAAAACCTGGATTCGAAGTATAAAATAGGCCAAGGTTGGCAATACAAAATGAACCATAGATTTTGCAGCCTTTGCTATTGAAGCGTCACGAAAAAAGTATAATGCAATGCCCGTTAGTGGAATCACTGTGATAGCGCTTTCCTTCGAACTGATGGCTAAGAAAAAGGATACCATGGCAATAAGGGACCATGCGCTAAACCATTTGTCTTCATTCTTCCAAGCTGCTATTAAGGCAAGGAATCCAAACAGTGTTGCGAGTATTTCATCAGCACTCTTAATGTTTGCCACTACTTCAACGTGCACTGGGTGCAACATAAAGATTAAGCTTGTCATAAAAGCGAGCCAAACTCGCTCTCGACCAAACCAAAGCAATAGCAGATAGCAGAGAATCATGTTTGTTAAGGCGTACAACAAAATATTAGCCCAATGACCTGGAGCCGGATTATCTGGCCAAACCTCCCAAAGCCACGCAAATAGACTTAGCGTAAGAGGTCGATATAGACTACCTCCTTCGCCCCAATAACCATAACGATAATGCGTGGTCCAAATGGTTGATAATCCATCAAGTCCTTTTTGTACCACAAAATTGTCAGTAATGGCGGAGATATCATCCAGCACAAAACCGTGCGATGAAGTATTTAAGTATAGGAGCAACGACAATAGCCCTATGACCAATAAAAATGGCCATATCAATACCTCGACCTTTTTAGAATGGACTTTTCGGTTTTTCGCCATCAATCAAATAAAGGAAAAAATGAGGTTGTGTATACTCTATTAAACGATGATTGGCAATACAGTAAACTTGTCTCCCGCTCTCATATAGTGTTTATTTGGTTTTGATCAATTCAAAAAACTCGGGGTTTCACTTCTAACTACTCATCTAGGTTTATCCAAACTGAAAGAACTTTTCACTAGTCCAGTTATCTCATTGCCTACTGTAAGGTTTTACTTTTGCGCCTTTTGCAAAATATGGAATACGACTTTCGGATTATCGAAGAAAGGTGGCAACACTTTTGGCAGGCAAACCAGATATTCAAGGCCAACAATGGTGCGGATCTACCCCCGTTTTATGTTTTGGATATGTTTCCTTATCCGAGTGGGTCTGGATTACATGTTGGTCATCCTTTAGGATACATCGCCAGCGACATATACGCTCGTTTTAAGAGACATCAAGGCTTTAACGTCTTACATCCAATGGGTTATGATTCCTATGGCCTTCCTGCAGAACAGTATGCAATAGAAACTGGACAACATCCGGCCGTAACCACAGAAACCAATATCAAGAGGTATAGAGAACAGCTAGATAAAATCGGATTGAGCTTCGACTGGAGTAGAGAAGTTAAAACCTCTGATCCTATTTTTTATAAATGGACTCAGTGGATATTCATTCAACTTTTCCATTCATGGTATAATCAAGATTCTGACAAGGCCGAAGCTATTTCAACATTGATCAAAAAGTTTGAACAAAGCGGCAGTGCTGCGGTCAATGCTCATCACAATTCTGAAGCTGAATTCAGCGCGGAGGAATGGAACAGTTTTGACAAGTTCACGCAGCGTTCAATTTTGTTGGACTATCGCTTAGCTTACAGGGCAGAAACAGTGGTTAACTGGTGTCCAGCTCTAGGAACAGTGCTTGCCAATGATGAGGTAATAAATGGCGTTAGCGAGCGCGGAGGACATCCCGTTGAACAAAAGAAAATGATGCAGTGGTCACTGCGAATTAGAGCCTATGCCGAGCGCCTGTTAAATGACCTTGAAAGCATTGAATGGACCGACTCACTGAAAGATATTCAGCGAAACTGGATTGGAAAAAGTGAAGGAGCCGAAATTGATTTCAAGATTGTCGATACGGGTGATTCGGTTCGTGTGTTTACTACTCGACCAGACACAATCTATGGAGCCACCTTCATAGTGTTGGCCCCAGAGCACCCTGTAGTAAATGAAATTTGCACCGAAGACCAAAAAGAGGAGATTGAAGCATACATTCAGTTTGCTGCTGGCCGGAGTGAGCGAGAGCGAATGGCTGAGGTAAAGGACGTGACCGGAGCCTTCACAGGAGCATACGCCATCAATCCTATATCCAAAGTAAAAATTCCTATTTGGATTAGCGACTATGTACTCGCTGGGTATGGAACTGGAGCTGTGATGGCTGTTCCCTCAGGCGATCAAAGAGATTGGGACTTTGCTAAGAAATTCAACTTAGAGATAATTCCTGTGATCAAGGGACAAGATGTTTCAAACGGAGCTGACGATCGCAAGGATGGCGAATTAATAAATTCAGGAGAGCTTTCAGGAATGACCGTCAAGGATGCTATCCCAAAGGTTATTGACAAAATTGAAGCTGAAAACCTTGGAGAGAAACGGATCAACTACAAACTCAGGGATGCTGTTTTTAGCCGTCAACGCTATTGGGGTGAACCGTTTCCAATTTATTATAAAGATGACATACCTTACACCATAGACGAGGATAAATTGGACGAAATAAAGTTGCCTGAAATTGACAACTTTAAACCCACAAAGCAAGGTGAGCCGCCATTAGGTAGAGCCACACATTGGAATTGGAATAATGAATCTGGCAAAGTAGTAGAAAACGGCAAAGGATATCCTATGGATCTCAACACCATGCCGGGTTGGGCGGGGAGTAACTGGTACTTTCTCCGCTATATGATGGAAGGAAATGACCCTAAACGATCCGATGTTTTTGTTTCCGAAGAAGCGGTAAAATATTGGAGGCAAATTGATCTTTATATGGGCGGGGCCGAGCATGCCACAGGTCACCTTTTGTATTTCCGGTTTATAACTAAAGTTCTCCACGACTTAGGGTACATCCCGTTTAATGAGCCAGCAAAAAAGCTCATAAATCAAGGAATGATCCAGGCGGAAGATGGTCATAAAATGAGCAAACGCTATGGCAATGTGATCAATCCAGACGATGTTATTGCGGAATTTGGTGCTGACGCGTTGCGCTTGCACGAAATGTTTCTTGGCCCAATCGAAATGCACAAACCATGGAATACCAAAGGCATTGAAGGAGTGTCAAAGTTCATTCGCAAACTCTGGAGGCTTTATCATGATAAAAACGGATCGTTTTCAGTCAAGGAAGAAAAAGCAACCAAAGCGGAGCTAAAAGCACTCCATAAGTGCATAGAAAAGGTGACCTCTGACATGGAAAGGTCAAGTTTCAATACATCTGTATCGGCTTTTATGATTGCGGTAAATGAGCTATCCGAATTGAATTGTAAGAAACGTGAAATTCTAGAGCCACTGGCCATTCTTGTAAGTTGTCATGCGCCACATGTGGCGGAGGAGTTATGGTCATTGCTAGGAAATAAGGAATCAATCTCAAGTGCAGAATGGCCAAATTTCAATGCGGAATATCTTGTTGATGACCAAATCACATACCCGGTATCTGTGAATGGTAAAACAAGGTTTAGTATTGAGCTTAATGCTGAATTAAGTAAAGCCGAAATTGAACAGGCAGCTTTGGCTCATGAGGAGGCCCAAAAATGGCTCGAAGGAAAGGCTCCAAAAAGAGTGATTGTTGTTCCTAAGAGAATCGTAAACATCGTTGTGTAGTGTCGAGTGCGCAGTTAAAAGAACTAGCGACACATGCTGGAGGAATGTTTATGGTCATGTGGTTGGTGGGCCGAATTTCAATTGATATCCCTGGCTCAAGTGTGCCAATCACCCCACAAAGTTTGGTGGTAATTATCATGCCTCTACTTTTCGGTTTTCCTACTATACTGGGCTTAATACTTTGGTTTGTAGCTGGTCTGTTAGGCTTACCTGTATTTTCTGGAGGAGCAGGTGGAGTATCCATTCTCGCAAGCAATAGCGGAGGCTTTGTTCTCGGTTTCATAGTTATTGCAACCGTCTCAGCATGGATTCGGAATTGGGCAAAACAGCGACCATTAATTAATGGGCTTACCGCATTTATCGGTATGCACCTCTTACTTATGATCATTGGACTTACATGGATTTGGGTTGGTAGTTTCAGCGTGATAGCTATGGAAACACACATACTGCCATACTTACCCGGACTATTAATTAAAGCCGTGATTGGATCAATTATTATCTATGCTGTTAATCGAATAAACCCCTCGTGGATAGGCTAATGAATCTTTTGGCACTTCATTTGTTTTTAACTTACAAATTCAAGCTTATGGAACTGACATTCATTTTAGCCGGGCTCCTAATTACTATGCAACCTGCAAAGTCGCAACCTGCACACGAAGGAGAAGAACCAAAATCTACAAAGACCGAATTACCTTCTATCCAGCAATCATCCTTTCAAAAAGGTGAACGATTAGAGTATGATGTCTCCTATGGCTGGATTGATGCTGGTGAGGCCATTATTGAAATATCCAATGAAAAGAAAACCATTGCTGGTAGAGATGTAATGCATGTCATTGGAAAAGGCAATTCTCGAGGAACCTTTAACTGGTTTTTTAAAGTGCGAGACACCTATGAGACCTACTTAGATAGCGATGGAATTTTTCCTTGGATTTTCGTGCGTGATATCGAAGAAGGCAACTTCAAAATGAAGCAGTACTACACATTCAATCAGTTCAAAAAAACTGTGAAAACAGATAAGGGAAAAGAGCATCAGGTGCCTGTAGGCGTGCAAGACATGATCTCGGCATTTTATTATGCGCGCACTTTTGATTACAGCAATGCACAACCAAACCAGGTTTATGAAATGTCTGTCTTCCTTGACAATGAATTATGGCCACTGCGTATTCGCTACTTGCGAAAAGAGCGAATTGAAATTGATAACGGCACCTATGATTGTATGGTTTTCGTTCCTGTAGTTCAAGAGGGACGAATATTTAAGAAGGAAGAGGATATGATGGTTTGGGTAACGGATGATGAAAACAAAATTCCAGTTTTGGCAAAGGCAAAAATCCTCGTTGGTTCTGTGACCATGGAGCTGCGAGATTACAGTGGCTTAGCAAATCCAGTCGCAAAGGTTGATTAGATAAACTTTTTACTGTTAGAAAAAGTAAATCATTGTACCTACCTCATTGATGCGTGCCACTAACTTCGAAAAACGAAGAAAACTCATTTAAACACGAAGTGAATCGACCAAGCGTCACCTTAGTTTTAGCATCAATTGTAGCGGCTGTATGCCTTGGTATTATCCTTTTACATGAGCCAAACACTCCTGATCCTGCATTAGTCAGTGCTGTTGACAGTCTCGTGACTGAAGAATGCGAAGACGAATTTGGCATTGATGCTACCGATCAAAACGTGGTTAAAGGACGATTGGGCAAAAACGAATTCTTGGCCGATATTCTGCTGCCGTATAACATTGACTATGGTAAGATTGCCGTTATTGCTGAGAAGTCAAAGAAGGTATTTGATATTCGAAAATTAAATGCAGGAAAAAATTACACCCTAATTTGTAAAAGAGATAGCGGTAATACTGCGGAGTTTTTTATTTACGAAATCTCACCTGTAGATTTTGTGGTTTACGATCTTAGGGATACTATTTCTATTTACAGAGGTGAGCGTTCTGTCATCGTTGAAGAACGCGTGGCATCAGGCGTGATCATGTCTTCGTTGTATCAAACTCTTATCGATCAGAAACTGAGCCCAGCGCTTGCTATGGAAATGGCCAATATCTATGCTTGGACCATTGATTTTTACCGAATTCAAAAGGGCGATTATTTCAAACTCATTTATACTGTGAAGAAGGTTGGAGATGCTGTGGTAGGTGTAGATGAAATACAAGCATCAGTGTTTAACCACTTCAATTC
>JALRDM010000135.1 GCA_023262195.1 Salibacteraceae bacterium
GAACGAAGCGAAGAGCTGTGGAGTAACGGCTGGCTGCATACCGGAGATGTCGGCTCAATTGATGGTCGCGGTTTCTTGCAGATCAAAGACCGTATCAAAGATGTCATCAAAACTGGCGGCGAGTGGATATCTTCCTTAGAACTTGAGAATCTGATTAGCCAACACCCAGCTGTGAACGAAGTCGCTGTAGTTGGCATACCAGATGAAAAGTGGGATGAGCGCCCGCTTGCACTCATCGTAGCTGCTGCCGATACAACTATAGAGCCAACTGAAATCCAACAACACTTAATGCAGTTTGTAGAGAGTGGCCGAATAAATAAATGGGCTATTCCTCAACAGGTTAAGATTGTTGAGTCGATTCCGAAAACAAGTGTCGGTAAAATCGACAAAAAGGTAATACGGGCAAACGTATAACAACGGCAAACTAGACAATATGAATTCAGTGCAATCAATACCCGAAGACAACCTACTGGGTATCCCCACAGAGGTCGCAGAAGGCATCTACCAAATTCGGTTACCTCTACCCTTTGCACTGGATCATATTAACGTTTACCTAGTCGAAGATTCCGACGGGTGGATCCTTGTTGATACAGGTATTAAAAGCGAAAAGTCGCAAAAAATACTAGAAAACATCCTAGGTAAACTGCCTGAATCAAGACCTTTAAAGGCCGTACTAGCCACTCATGCTCATGTAGACCACATCGGTGTAGCAGGTTGGATCTGTGAAAAATGGAAAGTACCTCTTTGGGTAAGCAAACCCGAATACGATGGAATAAATCAATTTTTAGCAATGAATCCCTCTGAAGATGCTGACCTATCAAGCAGTCTCAATGAGTTTTACCATCAAGGAGGTATTCCTGAGTCTGAGTACGAGCTAATCATAAAAGGATTATTGGGTTTTCAACGGGCCTTTTATCCACTCCCAAGCAATTACGTTGAACTTGAATCAGGCACGATCACAATCAAAAACGAGACCTGGGACATTTTTGTAAATGATGGCCACACCGTAGCCCACGTATCACTGTTCAACCGAGATAGAAATATACTCATTTCGGGAGACCAGGTACTTGCCAGAATAAGCTCTAATGTAAGCGTTCGATTTGGTGATGCCAAAGGCAATCCATTAAAAACTTGGATCGATGGACTACTTGAGCTTAAAGCATTGCCATCTAGTACACTCGTGCTGCCTTCCCATGAAAAATCTATGACCAATCTTTCAGCTCGAATCGATGAGCTAGTCAACGGTTATCTTGAAAACGCAAACAAAATCACTCGCTTTTGTAAAACACCAAGTACCGTTGAAGAGCTGTTAAGAGCACTGTTTCCTCGCGAGCTTTCTCCGTTCGAACACCACCTTGCTTATGGAGAAACGAGATCATACATCAACTATCAAATTGCACAGCAGAAACTTGAAGTGATTGGTGGTGAGAGCGACATTCCTCTATACGTTGCCATTTAACTTTTAGCTCTAAACGTATGCGGCGAAACGCCAGTCCAGTTCTTGAACGCCCTAGAGAATGAAGGCGCGTCAGAAAAGCCAAGCATTATTGAAATGTTTTGGATTGAGTATTTTTTCTGGCCAAGTAGTGTAATTGCTTGATCCAGCCTCACGCGATCTTTAATGGATTGGAAACTACTCTTTTCATCCGCAAGTTTGCGTCTTAAAGTTCGGGAAGTTAGGTACAGCCCTTTCGCCAAATTCTCAATTGATGCATCAGCAAACCCAACCCGCACCAAATAGTCATAGGTTTTTTTAGTAAATGTTTGCTGATACGCCTGCTTTGTAAACCAGTCGTACGGTAAGCGCCTTATGTATTGATCCAAACTACCTTCATCTTGAACGATAGGAAGTGACATCTGACTGCGCTTAAAAACCAAAGCATTAGCGGTTTTATTAAACACAACTGGACAGGGGTACATGAGCTGATATTCAGAAAAATACTGCTGTTCCGAAAATGCAAATTCAATAACTTTAAGATTTATTGTTTTCCCGACTAACCAACTACCAAATCGATGCCAAACCATCAGATAAAACTCCTCTAAAGTGTGACCAGTGTAGTGGTCACTTGGATCGACTTTCAGTGTTAGGCGCACCCACTCAGCATCCTCCTCTATATCCAGTTTCATTGCGCTACTAGTAAGCACATAAAAGTCACATAAATATCGCAATAAAGAGCCAAGATCAGGTAAGTGAACGGCGTGTTTAGCCATTAGCATGAACAAGCCAAACCTGGCTTTTTTATTGGCCATTCCCATAAACTCATCATCCATGGAACGCCAAATAGACAAAATAAAACGGGAAAATTGCGTTGGCGTAACAC
>JALRDM010000183.1 GCA_023262195.1 Salibacteraceae bacterium
CTTTCACCTCTATGCTGTCGTGTTCTTTGCTAAACGAGTCAGGGTCATGTCCATCTGGCAACATGATCACTCTTACATGCATTCCCTGCTCAAGGATGAGGTCTATACCGCGCATACTGGCCTTGATACCTGCCTTATCACCATCATACACAAGGGTGATGTTTTGAGTATATCTTGATACGAGCTTCACTTGCTCCTTGGTCAACGCAGTACCTGATGAAGCTACGGTGTTTTCGATGTGCTTCTGATGAAAGGAAATTACATCGGTATATCCTTCAACGAGGTAACAATTATCTTCTTTAGCAATGGCACTTTTGGCAAAGTAGATTCCATAAAGCGAACTGCTTTTATCATAGATCAAGCTCTCAGGCGAGTTGATATATTTTGGAATATTCTTGTCCGCTTTAAGTGTGCGCCCACCAAAACCAATGGTGCGTCCGCTTAAATTTTGGATTGGAAACATTACGCGGCCTTTGTAGCCATCATACTTGCGGTTATTCTTTTCTTTAACAAGGCCTGTAGCAAGCAAGTACTCTGTTTTATATCCTTTGTCCTCAGCAATTACTGTAAATGCTTGAAAACTGTCTGGGTTGTAGCCAAGCTGAAATTTTTTAATGATGCTCTCATTAAATCCGCGTTCCTTGAAGTAGCTCAGCGCGATCGTTTGACCCTCTTCATGCTCCCACATTTGCCCCACAAACCAGTCGCGCGCAAATTCATTGATGATATAAAGACTCTCGCGCTCGTTTCGTGCTTCTCGCATCTCATCTGTTTCTTCCGCTTCTTCCAGCTCAACGTTGTATCGTTTGGCTAACCATCTTAAAGCTTCAGGATAGGTAAAATGCTCATGCTCCATGAGAAATGTAACCACATTTCCTCCTTTGCCTGAGCTAAAATCTTTGAAGATTCCTTTAGCTGGAGAAACCATAAACGATGGGGTCTTTTCGTCAGACCAAGGACTGAGTCCTTTAAGGTTTGATCCGGCTCTCTTTAAATTGACAAATTCACCAATCACCTCATCGATGCGGGCTGCGTTCATTATCTCTTCAATTTTCTGTGGAGGAATCATAGATAACGAAGGTAAAATTCAGAAACTAGGAAACCGAATAATTATTCTGCTTCCTGTGCAGGAGAAGGGAAGGTGCGTTCGTCAAGTACTTTGCCTTCCATATCGTAAAAAACCCAGCGCCCAGACTTTTCATCATTTTCAAACGAACCTTCGTATCGGATCTGACCTTCAGGCCAATAGACTTTTTTGGGGCCAGTTTTCTTGCCGTGATCGTACGTGCCAATACTCCAGAGATTACCGTTTGGGTAGTTGTATTTCCAATCACCATGACGTTTCCCATAAATGTCATATCCTCCCGAATATTCCAATACTCCATCTTCGTAATACTTCTCTTCTCGCTGCTTGTATTTGGCTTCCCCTTCCTCGGCATAGTAAGCAATCAACTTAGGTTGCTCAGGAGACCATTCAGACTCAACAACGGGTTCGGGCTTGTTTTGGCAAGAGGTTAGAACCACAGCAAGCAGTGCAATCGGAAACAGACTTTTCATAAGGCGAAAGTGCGATAGCCCGATCACTTTGTCAATAACCATTCGATAAACAAGGCGATAACCAACCATGAATTCAAGGTTTTAACATCTTGAAAAATGGGTTTGATCCAATATTCAAAATGGCGTGTACGCTGATTGCGATAGCTAAAATAACCGCAGAGATCAATGCCACAAGCGCTACGGTAGGTTCTGCTTGTCTGACATAAATAGCAGTTAGAGCCCACACTCCAACCAGCGCAAACTCTCGCATGTTTCTAGTGATGATCATAAATAAATTAAGCATGGCAGCTACTATAATCATGGTAGATGCCCAAGCCGCTTCGCTCATGATGGCCCCATCCCAGCCAAGTTTTGCCAAGTAAGCAGATACATTGGCAATGGTAGCAACAGCAATCCAGCCTGAATAGATGCAGATTGGCCACCATCGCAAGGCTATATGGCCCAGTGGTGCGTCCCATCGCTCCATGTCGGTGTTCAAAATAATTTTCACCAAACTGAAAAGCAATACCAACATTATGATTAAGGATAACCAAGTGATTTCATAGAGCCATATGATTACCCACAGGGCATTCATTAAGTTGGCAATATAGAACCACGGCCCGGCTTTTCGAGTAAA
>JALRDM010000194.1 GCA_023262195.1 Salibacteraceae bacterium
TGGCCAAGTGGAACCATGGCAGCCACCGCATAATGCTCTGGAAGGCCAAGAAGTTGTTGAACCTCGGCCTCTGCGTATGAAAGGTATGTCGTGAGTACTCCTGCGAGACCCTCCTCTCGGGCGGCCAGCAGAATGTTCCATACGAATGGATAAATCGACGCCCCGCTAATCACGCCGACACGATCGAGGATTGAGTCGAAACTGCAGACGACGCTGAGGTCAACGGAGACCACGAGCACAGCAGGGGCCTCAACCATCTCATTGACGCCAGGAAAGTCTTTGTCGATCGAGCGTTCTGCCTCGAGGTCGATCGCAGAAGGAACGATGGTGTTCCACGGGGCCTCCCCGGCGGCAACCTGAGCGACGTATTGATTAGTGGCCGGCTTGATGAGTGGCTTGAACTGTTCACGTATTGCGCGGTCTTTTACTACCGTGACATGCCAACCCTGACGGTTTCCGCCATTCGGGGCGAACCGAGCGTTGTCGAGAATTCGGTAGATCGTTGCGTCGTCAACGGGCTCGTCAGTCCATTGGCGGCAAGAAAATGTGGTGCGCATTACCTCGGAAAGTTCCATAGACAAACGGTAGCCGTTGTCACGGTCTGTCGAACTGCCGAGGA
Source organism: Salibacteraceae bacterium (assembly GCA_023262195.1). Lineage (GTDB taxonomy): Bacteria > Bacteroidota > Bacteroidia > Flavobacteriales_G > Salibacteraceae > SHAN690. The sequence continues at coordinate 620 of JALRDM010000194.1, forward strand.
TGTGCATCACCGCACCGTGGGCAGGAGATGTGATCCGCAGACGTCACAAAACGACGACGGAGCGCAGAAACAACGTCGACGCTCCACACTGTCTCGAGACCAGCGTCTGCACATGCGGCGCACATGAGCCAAAAGGTATGTGGTTCATCGCTCGTCGCAACGCCGACTTGCTGTGCAGACTGTAGAGAATCGTTCATCAGCAATGGTTGCCGAGTTGGTGCCACTCTTCACGAAGAAGAGAAAACATTGCGCTATCGCGAAAGCCCCCATCACTTGCGGGCATATGACGACGAAGGATTCCGTCAAAGGTGGCTCCGGCACGTTCAATGTTCCGGCGCGACCGCTCATTTCGAGCATCGGTCTTTAGCGTGATGCGTTCAACCCCCAACACGTCAAAGGCATAGTTGAACATGAGCACCTTCGCCTCTGCATTAATTCCAGTGCGCTGCGCCTCTGCGATGAGCCAGGTATAGCCAACTTCGATAGCAATCGGCGTTGACCGTGGTTGCTCGTCTATCGGATGCCAATATTCGGCGAGCATAAAACGAGTGCTGCCAACGAGTCGATCATCTGATCGGCGAATCGTGGCAAATGCAAGACCTTCACCCCGCTCGTACTGCTCTTGCGCTGTCGTGATGTAGCGCTCAACTGACTGCACAGTTGCCTCCGGCACGGTCGTGAGCCCGAAGGTCGACCGGTCGGTTGACGCCGCTGCCACCATTTCAGCGGTGTGATCAAGTGTGAGCGGCTCGAGCCGCACAAGCTCACCTTCTAACGTGACGACATCAAGGGGAGGCATCACTTCATGGCATCCAGTCTGCGATGGAGCGCTCAGCATCGGAGCCTGCCTCGTAACTTGCTTTCACCGCAGCAGCATCTTCAGGGAAACGATTTTGGCTGGCTTTTGCTTTTCCTGTGATTTCAGAAACGACCAGTTCGACGCTCACGATCGCTCTTCGTTGGGCCTCAATAAATTCTGCAGGGGCGTCCGAAACGGCCCACGGCTCATCTGATTCTCGCTCATGTAAATCGGTGAGCATGTTGAGGAGCGCTTCTTCATCTGTATCTGACAGCATCTGAAGCGTTCCGCGAACCTCAACTGTTACGTAATTCCACGTTGGTACGACCTTTCCATCTTCCTGCTTCGACGGGTAGAGCGATGGTGAAACATAGGCGTCAGCAAGGTGCACAATGAGAAGGCAGTCTGGTGCGTCGCCCGCCACCTTCCAGTGGGAATTGGCTTTTGCAAAATGCGCCCAAATCCGCACGCCGTCCGGATTCGACTGCACAATAAATGGCAATAAATTAGTGTCAGCCGATAAAATTATCGCCAACCCAAACTGCAGCACTATTCAAATGGTATTGGCGCTGAAGGCGATTCATGAAAACTATGGGATTGAAAGAGTAGTGGTTTCCACCTATCAAAGTGTGTCGGGCACTGGTGTCATGGCCTTGAATCAGCTCAATGCTGAGCGGAATGATGAGAAAACGGAAATGGCGTATCCATATCCGATTGATATGAATTGCTTGCCTCATGGAGGAGATTTCTTAGAAGATGGATACACCACCGAAGAGCAGAAACTCGTGGACGAAACCAAAAAAATCCTTGATGACGACACCATCAAAGTGACCGCCACAGTGGTGAGGGTTCCTGTGAAAGGCGGCCATAGCGAAGCTGTGAATGTGGAAACCAAAAAACCATTTGATTTAGCAGATATAAAACGCGCCATTGCAGAAACGCCTGGGGTTGTATTGCAAGATTTGCCTGAAACAAATACGTACCCAATGCCACTGTTTGCAGAAGGTAAAAATGACGTGTTTGTGGGCCGAATTCGCAGGGATAATACTCGCAGCAATGCTTTGAATATGTGGGTAGTTGCGGATAATTTACGCAAAGGCGCGGCAACAAACGCAGTGCAAATAGCAGAAATTGTAAAGGACTTAAAGCATGATTAGAATACTCATTTATGTAATAGTACTTGGTGTCGCAATGCAAAGCTGCTTGTCTCCAAAAGAGCAGCCAGAGACATCAGAAGAAGCCGAAACAAATGAGAGCTTTATTCATGATATGCCTGAAAAAGATCGAAACCTTTTACTCGATCCGTTGGAGGGAGTTTTACAAGATTTAAAGGAATCTATTGATGGCGATCTTTCACTAACATGGGACACCATTCCATTAGGTTTAGAAGGGGTTTCAGGCAATTTTTATGTGAAGCTTTATGAAGCCGACTATGCAAAAATTGTACTCGAGGCAGAAGCAGAAAATGGAAATAGCGAACGGCATTTTTGGTATTTCGACCGCACGGGCAGCTTGTTTTATTCTGAGCATCAAATCAACTCTTTGGCGCTGGAGGGCGGCTGGAACCAAACGCATTATAAGTTTTACTTTGATGAGAATGGTGCAAGACTAAGTTCTTATGGTAAGCTGGCGTATAACGGCAATTCAATGCCAGAAGAGTGGAGTTCCGTTGAAGTGCCAAACGAGCAGGAGGCATATCTTACCTCCAAGTACCTTTATATTCAATAGGAAATTAATCGCGCTGAGCATCTGCCAGCGCTATTCAATCGTAGCCTAAGGCTTCGTCAACGAATTGCTTGAGCTGTATCATTTCATCCCGTGAGAGCTTTTTGCCTTCATAGGATATAAAATACATTAACGCCATGCCAAGTATACCTGCCAGCAGCACCCAAATGCCCCAGATGGGTTTTCCCAAGGTCCATTGTGACATGCTTAGCGTTAAACCCACAAAGCAGGTAAAACCAAACAATCCATAGGCGAACATAAACATGGTCCACACCGTTGGAGCCGGGGCGATTAAACACCGCACGAGCACTTTTTTAAAATCATGATCGGGATCAACTTCCAGATTTACATCCATATGTGGTGTCCAGAAATGACTCAGTTCAGGAGCAAATTGCAATACCAGATGTCCTTGAACGGTTTTTACGTGAATACCCTGCTGCTCAGCTGGTTTGTGGTCTAGAATTCGCTGAGAAATCTCCTCAATGGCCATGTCGCTATGGAATTTATATCGAGGACGAAATTCGAGCGTATCGGACGTGAGGTGGCGTGAGGTTTAACGAGTGGAAAATACTGAAGTTGGGCCTTTGCTGCAACCTTGACACTAAAAACTCTTATTGATTACCCAGCAACCTACCCACGCAGAGTAATGGTCTCATCATACTCTCCAATGGTCACACGCGCTTTGTTGTCGCATTCGCCATCACCATAATCGAGCACACGGTCTTGGTAGCCTTCGGGTGTGAGGGTAATGATGCCCTCGGTAATCCAGCGGCAATCGAGTTGCACGCGAAGCGGAGTAGATATCTCTACAGTGTAGTCAATATCGTTCCTTGTGGTGCCATTCCCGTCACCCGTTATTTCATATACATCATCCGTGATGCCATCCCAGCCCATAAATTGGTTGTTGTTATCGAGGGTGAAAAATCCGGTGGTTTCTCCTTCCACCCAAGTTCTTAGGCGATCTGATTCCCAAGTGATAATTTCTCCATCTGGGGTGGTCACCACACCATTTTCAACTTTCACGGTAAAATTGGTTTGCCCTTGACTGTTTTTGCCATTGTTGGTAGAGGTGCGTGTGCCTTCAATCAAATGATCATTGACATAATAATTATCAGGAGTTAAGGTAATGGTGCTACCTTCATTCCGATACCAATCGGTGATGGTGTAAACCAATTTGCCTCTCCTTTCTCTACCATCACGACCTGTGCAATTTTCTTCTCCAAAGTCTACCGTAATTTGAAATGGCCACGGACTGCCCAGTGTGTCAATGGTGATGGTAGCGCAATTGGCATAGTTAGAGTCTTCTTGCTCAGCCGATTCCGAACTTCCTTCAGATTGCGTGCCCAAATCGTCAAACATTGATTCTGCTAGGGCCTGATCTTCGCTTGCAATAACTTCTTGCTCAATAGGGTCTTCTTCTTTGTCGCGGTTACAACTCAAAGTAACGGTGGAAATTAGTGCGATGGCAGTAATTGAGAGGTACTTCAAAATCAATTTCTTTTATCCAAAGATAGTATGGAATTTTTGTAAACCGTTATTTACCAGACGATCGAATTCCAAGTGTTTGAATAAGCCCTCGCTCGCCCCATTGAAAGGAGTCAATAAGGGAAACAAGGCCAAAGCACACCAGAATTCCAATAGCGCTTCCGACCACAATGTCCTCGAAGAAGTGTTGGCTTAGATATACACGACTATATGCGGTAATCAAAGCAAAACCGTAGCAAACCAATTGCACCCATTTTTTTTTAAAGGCATATGCTCCAAATAAAAATAAAGCAAATGCGGCAGTGGCATGGCCAGAAGGAAAGGAGTGAGCAGAGTGCATAGTCACACCTTCAATCAAATGCAAATCAGCAAGGCCGTCAAACAGTTTTATAGGCCGAAAGTGATCGCCAAAAACTAGGCGTTTCAGCATTTGAGTAGTGATGCCAGAGAGTGCAATTCCAGCCAAGCCCGCAACCCCGAGCCTCACGCGGTGTAACAAGGCGAGAAAAACCACAATTCCGATAAACCAACCTTCAGCAAGTTGCGTGGCAAATCGGAAAAAGAAATCAAAAAAGGAATTGTGGAATTGATTAAACCATAGATGCAAGTCGAGCTTCTCGTTGAGCGCGATAACAGTTAATGATGCAATGAGCACAGGAATGTGCAGACCAATAAAGACCCTCACACGGAGCAAGGCTTCTTTCATCGCTGAGCTTCAAATATTTTAGGTCGAGCCAACCCCCATTTTGTCAATCGATACATCAGCGACCAATAGAGAACGCCAAGGCCATATTTACTGCTTCGGGCAAAATTGATGGATGAAGCCTCTTCAAAATACTTGGTGGGGCAGGTCACTTCACCGATTTCAAATCCCGCATAAAACACTTGACATAACATTTGATTATCGAACACGAAATCGTCAGAATTTGCTTCGAAATTGATCGTTTCTAAAATGTCTCTTGAGAAAGCACGGTAACCCGAATGGTATTCACTAAGCTTTTGTCCAATCAATATGTTTTGAGTGAGTGTTAAAAAACGGTTTGCGATATACTTGTACATCGGCATTCCACCGCGAAGCGCTCCCTTGCCGAGAATACGACTGGCCAATACAGAGTCATAGAGGCCATTGGCTATGATGTGCGCGATTGATGGAATAAGTAATGGAGTGTATTGATAGTCGGGATGAACCATGATGGTGATGTCTGCTTCAAGTTCTAGCGCCTTTCGATAGCACGACTTTTGATTTCCACCGTAGCCAAGGTTTTTCTCATGGGTAATTACGTGTTTGATGCCAATTTCTGTGGCAAGCACAGCAGTTTTGTCTGAGCTTTTATCATCCACGAGTACTACATCGTCCACAATATCAAACGGAATTTCATCGTAGGTCTTTTTCAGTGTTTTTTCTGCATTGTATGCAGGCATCACCACTACTACTTTTTTGCCGTTAATCATTCCGCGAAAATAAGGCAATCATCCAGCCCAACTGTCTCGGTCGAGGCTACGATATTGGATGGCCTCTGCCAAGTGTTCGGGGAGAATGGCCTCTGACTCTGCTAGGTCTGCAATGGTTCTAGAAACTTTAAGAATACGGTCATAAGCCCGTGCCGAAAGACCGAGGCGTTCCATAGCTCTTTTTAGCAGTGCTTGTCCTGCTTGATCTATTTCACAATGTTGATTGATCATTTGTTTGGTCATCTGCGCATTGCAATAGATGCCTTTGTTTTTTTCGAACCTAGCCTCCTGTAGTAACCGAGCTTTCATCACGCGATCTCTCACATGTTCACTAGGCTCGGCAGGTCGTTTGTCGCTCAATTCGTCAAATTTCACAGGAGTCACTTCAATGTGAATATCAATTCGGTCGAGCAGCGGTCCACTGATTTTATTCAGGTAATTCTGAACTACACCAGGGGCGCACACACAGTTCTTTTCGGGGTGGTTGTAATACCCACAAGGGCAAGGGTTCATTGAAGCAATGAGCATGAATGAGGCGGGATAGTCTACTGAGAACCGAGCTCGACTTATGGTTACTTTACGTTCCTCCATGGGTTGACGCATCACCTCCAAAACAGTTCGTTTAAACTCAGGTAACTCATCAAGGAATAAAACACCATTGTGCGCTAGGGAAATTTCTCCAGGCTGAGGAAAGCCACCTCCGCCTACAAGCGCCACATCACTGATGGTGTGGTGGGGAGAACGAAAAGGGCGGCCTGTGACAAGCCCTGTTTCATCGCCAAGTCGTCCAGCTACGGAGTGGATTTTGGTGGTTTCAAGCGCTTCGTGCAAATTCATTGGGGGCAAGATGGTCGGGATTCTTTTGGCCAGCATGGTTTTGCCTGCACCAGGCGGGCCAATCAGGATGGCATTATGGCCACCCGAAGCAGCGATTTCAAGTGCGCGCTTGATGTTTTCTTGACCTTTTACATCACTGAAATCAACCAGAAAGTCATTGAGGCGATTATAAAATTCTTCACGTGTATCCACCACCGTTGATTCTATGGCTTTTTTGCCATCAAAGTGATCGATGACCTCTTTTATGTTTTCTGCGCCCAATACTTCTAGGTCGTTTACAATTGCGGCTTCTAGCTCATTTTGCTTGGGTAGAATGATGCCCTTAAACTTTTCTTTACGCGCTTGAATGGCAATGGGTAAAACGCCTTTGATTGGTCTCAAGCCGCCATCCAGCGCCAATTCGCCCATAATGACGTATTCACCAACATTTTCAGATTGCATTTGGCCAGAGGCAGCCATAATACCAATGGCTAATGTGAGGTCGTATGCCGAACCTTCTTTTCGGATGTCGGCAGGGGCCATGTTAATGGTGATTTTTTTCCCTGGTATTTTATAGCCTGTGTTGTTCAGAGCAGCATCAATGCGATGCTGGCTTTCTTTCACCGCGCTATCCGGAAGTCCTACCAGAGAAAAATTTATTCCCTTGTCAATATTGACTTCAACGGTAATGGTAGTAGCATCTACGCCTTGAACAGCGCTTCCGAAGGTTTTTACGAGCATGGGCCGAGGGTATGGACGTGCAATGTAATAAACGCCATTGGAAAGAAAGCTATGCCGCCAAATCTCTGCGCTTTACCATGCGTGATCCAGAGTCTGTAAGTCTAGCTTGGTATGTAGCGCGGTCATGTTCGATGTAACCATTGACGCGCAAATAGCTGATTAGCTCCAGGCCATATTGCTTACTAAAACCCAAGGCATAAGCCACATTGAGCAAATCAGCTTGTGGGTGTAAACTGCCTTCGGTTCTGTGCTTGAGCACTTCGAGCAGCAATTTGCAATCGTGGAGGCGTTGTTCTGATTTTGTCATGGTTGATTCCGTACCGATCAAAGTTAGACG
>JALRDM010000219.1 GCA_023262195.1 Salibacteraceae bacterium
AGGTTAAGCTTGTTAAGCTTTTATCTCCTAGCTTGAATATTGTTTTAATCGAGTATGGTTCAGAAGTGTCAGAGGAAAAAGCCATGCGAAGGCTCATTCGGAAAAGTGAAGTGAAGCTGATTCAATTTAATCACACCAATTTGGAAATTAGAGACGCACCCAACGATTCACTGTATTCAAGGCAGTGGGCCTTTAATAACGATGGTGTAAATGGAGGCACTGGGTTATCTGATATTTCTGCCGAGGATGCTTGGGATATTACAACAGGTGGCCTAAGTCCGGCCGGGGATTCTATAGTGGTAGCTGTAATAGACCAAGGTTTTCAAGTTAATCATCCAGACTTGGTTGACAATTTGTTTGTCAACCGAAATGAAATTCCTAATAACGGAATTGATGATGACCAGAATGGATATGTTGATGATGTGCAAGGATGGGACGTTTACTCAGGAGATCCATTTCATCCAATAGACAACCATGGAACTCATGTGGCTGGTACGGTGGGTGCGACAGGAAATAATACCATAGGGGTGACTGGCGTAAACTGGAATGTGAAAATCTTACCAGTTTCAGGCTCATCAACTTTAGAATCGATAGCCGTGGAGGCCTACGAATATGTTCTCAGCATGCGAAAGCTTTACAATGAATCGAACGGTGAAAAGGGTGCGTACGTTGTTGCTGCAAACTCTTCCTTTGGTGTAAACAATGGTGATCCATCGCAGTATCCAATATGGTGCGCAATGTTTGATTCACTTGGGTATGAAGGGGTGCTGAGCGTGGGTGCAACTGCGAATGATGATGTTAATGTGGATGTCGTGGGCGATATCCCTACAGCTTGTCAAAGCGAGTTTTTGATTTCGGTGACCAATATGCGTTCAAACGATCAGTTAAATAATCAAGCAGGTTTTGGTCAAGAGAGCATTGACTTGGGAGCACCTGGAACCAATATTTTTTCAACTCGCGCTGGGGATGCATATGGTCTAAACAGTGGCACATCTATGGCTGCTCCACATGTGGCTGGAGCCATTGCTTTAATGTATAGTGCCATATGTCAAAATTATTTTAACCGATATGCTGGTAGTCCGGCTGACTTGGCTTTGTTCGTAAAAGAAAAGCTATTGAACGGAGGTGTTGATGAAGTTTCGGCACTAGATGGAATCTCAGTCACGGGCGGAAGACTCAACCTATTCAAAAGTGTACTCAGTGTTTCGACACTATGTCCTCAAATTGTTTTTGAAAGCGAAATGAGCCAATGTGATTCATGCACAGGAACAATAAAGGCATCATTACTCGGCACCTCAGGGCTCTCAAGTTTTTTATGGTCAACAGGTTCAACAACAGACTCCATAAGTGGACTTTGTGCAGGGGTTTATTATGTAACCGCAATCGACAATGATGGAGACACAACCATAGCTGGCTATGCATTGAGTGATAGCGGTGGCCCAGATTTAAATGTTATTAAAAACAATGTTTCGTGTTTTGGTGGAGAAGATGGCGAAATTCAGGTGTCTGGTGGGAATGATTATCTGTGGAACGATGGGCCTTCTGGGGGAACGCGCAATGCTTTAGAGTCAGGTAGTTATTTTGTTATGGCCACAGATTCCATCGGCTCATGTACAACTACGGTGGAGGTTGATATATTCTCACCTCAACCAATTACAGCTTCGTATAGTTATAATCTTCCTACTTCGGATACGGCTAGTGATGGCAGCTTGTTTGTATACCCATCAGGGGGAACTTCGCCCTATACATACCTATGGGAAACAGGGGACACCATTGATTCACTATTCAATAAAAAGCACGGCAAATATGGGATTACAATTACCGATGCTAACGGCTGTATACTTTCGGACTCAGGTCAATTAGGTTTCCCTGTAGGTGTAAATGATATTGGTCAAAGCGCAGATCATTCGATATCCATATTTCCTAATCCTGCCAATAAGGTGGTACATGTGCAGTCTAAAATTGATCGAGGCTATGTGCGTATGTACAATGCTTGGGGAGGAATGGTCGGAGAATTTGACCTATCCTATGATGTTTCCATAGATACGCGAAAGCTGGCTAATGGAGTTTATTACCTTACTGTAATAAACCAAGAGAACAAAATGTCTACGAATTGTTTAATCGTAGTGCATGAGTAAGACAGCAAAAGTGATATCGCTCATTTTGGTGCTCGCCTTTGGTTATTCTTGTGAGAAGGACCAATTGCCGGGCGATGGTCTTTACAGTGATCGTGAGGAAGGCCCTAAACCATATTATCTACCCATACCCGCAGGATTTCCAGAGTATGATTTGGATGAGGATCATTTGCTCACTGAGGAAGGTGTAGAACTTGGACGATATCTTTTCTATGACCCAATTCTTTCTAAAAATCAAAATGTTTCTTGCGCCTCTTGCCATAAACAAGAGTATGCCTTTTCTGATCCTGATCAATTTAGTCTAGGGACGCATGGAGGGCTCACAGGCTTTCATTCCATGCCCTTGTTTAACATTGGTTGGATGGATCAATTTTTCTGGGATGGTCGTGCTCCAACGAGAGAAGATCAGGCATTGAAGCCTGTGGTGAATCCTGTAGAAATGGGAATGACATGGCCCGAAGCTATTGAACGATTAGAAAACCATGAGTTTTATCCTGAGATGTTCAAAGCTGCATTTGGAACTGCGGAAATCGACTCCAATATGGTGGCCGATGCACTGGTTCAGTTTGAAATGACCATCATATCATCAAACAGTAAGTTTGATCGAGTGAGAAGAGGGGAGGCTGAGTTTTCACCTTTAGAACAGCGCGGTGAAGCATTGTTTAATAGTAATACTGGTGCTGATTGTTGGCACTGTCACATGACAGCAAATGTGCAGCTGTCAGATAATAGTTTTCATAATAATGGCTTGGATGCTGAAGGTGAGTTTGATATGGGCCTATATGCAGTAACGGGAAATGAATTGGACAAGGGAAAATTTAAAACCCCCAGCCTCCGAAACCTCGCATTTACTGCACCCTACATGCATGATGGTCGTATTGAAACACTGGATGACGTAATCGAGTTTTATAGTACTGGAGTGCATAGCTATCCGGGTGTAGATCCATTTATGGAATTGGCTGAAAATGGTGGTGTGAATCTTAGTCAGCCTGATCGAGAGGCACTTAAGGCATTTTTACTTACGCTTACGGACAGCTCACTACTCACCAACGAAAAATTGAGCAATCCATTCTAATCTGCTTGGCAGTCACAGCTCTTGTAAATGCTCAATCTCTTCTTTCTCTGCAACCCTTCGATAGCACTGCATGGCGTCTTTAAATACGGCAGTCTTAAAGATGGATTTATTCAGTAGCATACGAACGCATTCTTGAATACCCTCAATTATACTTGGGTGTGGATGTATAAGATCTGCTAATACCTCTATTGGTTGATCCATCTTTATAAGCAGACCAATCGCCTGTATTGCACTTGAAGCATGTTCGCCAACGGCACGCATTCCTAATATTCTCATTTCGTCATCATCCGTGACAATTATCTTAAAAAAGCCCTTCGTTTTGCGCATTGCAATGGCTCTTGCAATGCAGCTATAATCGAGTTTAACCACTTTACAGGAGATGCCTTGTTCCATGCATTGTTTTTCATTCATCCCAACGGCTGCTACCTCAGGATCCAAGAACATGATGGTGCAAACATTTTCGTAAGATATCTCTTCTACCGAGCCTTGATAGATGCGTTCGACCGCATACCTAGCCTCAATTTCGCCCATATTTACCAATGCAATATGACCAGATACATCACCCACAGCATAGATATTGTCAATGTTGGTTCGAGTTTTACTATCGGTGATATAGCTGCGCTCTGAAAGGGTAACACCGGCATTTTCAAGTCCAAGACCCTCGGTGTTCGGTACTCTGCCAACACTGAGCAAGGCCTTTTCAACACGGATAATTTCTCTTGTGCCATCTGGATTACTTATTTCATACTCCACTTCACCATCCACAATTTCCATTCGTTCGAGCTTGGCGGTGCTGTGTATCGTAACGCCATTTTCTATGAGGTTATCACTCACGACTTTGGCTACATCTTCATCTTCAAAAGGCAAAATTCGATCTGCTCGGTCAATGAGATAAACTTTGGTTTTTCCGAAGTTTGAAAATATCGTGGCGTACTCACATCCAATGACACCTGCCCCAAGGATTACAAGACTTTTTGGATAATCATCTATGTGATGGATGCCATCACTGGTCATGATGATTTTTTCGTCAGTTTCTATGTGCGGTAGCTTTCTAGGCCTGCTTCCAGTAGCTAGAATTATGTTCTCAGCGTAGATTATATCGACACCTTTTTTTGTGGTGATTTCAACTTCATTTTTGCTTAAAAGCTTACCTACGCCTCTAGCGTATGTGAAACGAACCGTACTAGTTTCCTCGCGAAGAAGTTTGATATGTGCTGAGTATTGTTGCTTTCGGTCAAAAATTGCTTCATTCACGATCTGCTTCACATCATCCCATGGGATCTCAAACATTGGTCGATTATTGGCAATGAGCATATCGTTTATTGTGGCCACTTTATGGGCAAGCTCCCAAGTAGTCTTAGAAGTGAGCGCTCCGTCATAAATGCCAGCTCCACCTATTTTACCTTTTTCAATAAGAATGACTTTTTTTCCAAAGTCAATGGCTCTCATGGCTGCTGCATACCCCGATGGACCACCGCCAATAATACACACATCGTAATTTTCCACGATTAGAGTTTAAAGTACTTTGCTAATTTAATGGAATTTTAAAGTCACTTGTTTTCAAGGGTTTAGATTAGACAGACAACTTTTAATTTCAAATGAGTGTCTTTACTCTATCCTAATCCATTTTGTTTTCAATTTCGAGTCAATAGCGAATAATCCAAAGGAGCTATGAGGCTAGAAAAAAACACAGCTTATTCATTCTTATCCAACTTACCTTTATACACCCTATTAAACGGTGTGGTGAAAAGGATATTTCTATTTGCAATTGCGCTGATGCTAACCTTGAATACAATTGGTCAGTGCACACTCTATCATGGTAATGGGAATGCGGTTGCAAATCCAGAATGGGTCAGCTGCAGTTGTGGTACGTAAACCTTATTCATACAATCCCCAAACACGTTTGGGCCAATTACAATTGATTGGGGTGATGGAAGTCCGGTTACAAATGCAGTTGGTTTAGTGCCACCCAATTTTATTTCACACACTTATGCAGCGTCAATTCAGAACTATACAGTAACGGTCACAGAATCGGGAGGGAATAATTGTGTAATAACTGATTCAGGTGGGTCGCATGAAATTTCACTCATTTTTGAGTTGGCTAACAAACGACAAAAGCGTAAACGTGGCCGGAGTCGATTCTTAATTCCGTTTGCTAAGTTTTAGACTTGACGTAAATCCTCCACTTTTCTAAAACCGTGTTCATATCATCGGGTAGTTCAGATTCAAATTTCATGAACTCGCCAGTATGTGGATGTTCAAAACCTATAGTTTGGGCATGAAGTGCTTGCCTTGGTAGAATTTGAAAGCAGTTGTCAATAAACTGACGATATTTTGAAAAAGTAGTGCCTTTTACAATTCTGTCTCCGCCATACTTTTTATCCCCAAATATGGGGTGACCAATATGCTTTAGGTGGGCTCTGATTTGGTGTGTGCGTCCGGTATCGAGCTTGCACTGTATGAGGGTAACGTATCCCAGTCTTTCCAAGACTTTGTAATGGGTTACAGCATGCTTTCCATAGGTGCCGTCTTCATATACGGCCATACGTTTTCTATCGCTCGGTGATCGGCCTATATGACCAGTTACCGTGCCTTCATCTTCAGCAACATCTCCCCATACTAGTGCCACGTATAAGCGATCGATGGTTCGGTTGAAAAAGTGAGCTGACAATTTGGTAAGCGCGTCTTCAGTTTTTGCAATGAGCAATAATCCCGTTGTGTCCTTATCTATTCGATGAACTAGTCCTGGGTAAGCCGTTTCACTCTTAGGGTTTTTAGGAAGGTTTTCAAAATGAAATAGCAGTGCATTGACCAAAGTGCCATCAAAGTTTCCGTGGCCAGGATGTACCACCATATTCATTGGCTTGTAAAGCACTAGTACATACTGATCTTCATAGATTATGTTTAGCGGAATGTCTTGTGCAACGAGCTCTAAGGTTCTCTTTGGATGAGGAAATACAATGGATATCACATCGAGCGGTTTCACCTTGTAGTTTGGCTTTACATCTTCACCGTTCACCTTTACGTTTCCATTTCGAGCCGCGATGGCAATCTTATTTCTAGATGCATTTGGTAACCGATCAAACAGAAACTTATCTATGCGTATAAGAGTTTGACCTTCATCAGCAACGATGTTAAAGTGCTCATACAGCTCTTCGTCAAGATCGCCTTCATCCACTATGCTCATTGGGATATTATGAGTTTGGCGGTATGCACCGACTGATCTGATATTGCTGTTGCTTGGAGCAAATAAATGCCCTTCGATAACTCAGAGACATCAACAATTTCAGATGGATTTGAAACTTGCATTAACAGCGATCCATCAATGGAATAGATGTCAAGTCTCATATAAGAATTTGCATTGGTGACATGAATGACGTTTTCTGCTGGATTTGGAAAGACGGTTATTCTTGTAGTCATTTTTGAGTCTGCAAGCTCATTCGTAGAGAGTATTGGGTCTTCACCAAAATCAGGCCTCAGCATTAAAGCGCCATTAAAAGACGCTGCATACCAGACATCATTTACATGGTAAAACAGCTTATCTCTAGCGTTATTATTTAGGTCATACCCAATGAACAGCTTATCTGCTTGTAATTGTTGAAAGCCAACCATAAAGTCACCTTCCACATAAACTGGCGGATTGATCTCATACCTGCGAAAATTATTGGCGTATGTGTACTGTGGATTGCTGATGTAATCTGCGGTGAAGATGGGTTCTGATGAGGTATCATTCCAAACGGTAAGTACAATATCAAAGTCTTCCGCATCATCATTGAGAGTTTGGGGAAAATTGAAATAAAGTGCCCTTAATGAGTCGCCAACGGGCGTATTGAAAAGATATCCTAGCTCCGCACCTGCTCCGCGCAAAGAGTAAGCTGACTCTGCCGACCCATCGTCATAGGCATAATAGTTATGAAACCGCTGTACGGAAGTAATGGTGTCGTTTGCTCTTTGATCGTTGCCGCCAGAAATATTAAACCAAGACTTAATACTAAAATCAACGAATTCTTCACCTAAATCAGGGAATAGCTGATCGTCTGCTTGTAAGAATCCATAGCGTTTCACCGTAAATGCTTCAAGGCTCGGGTCAACCGTGGTGAACTGGTCCACAATCAGCCCAGCAGGTGATGAGATTTCGTAGTCGAGATTAAGAATATTCACTGCTTGCTCGCCCAAATTGCGAATGAGGGCTTTCACTGTGTCTTCTTGAAAAGCGGCATAATCTTCTAGATAGTGCTTGTAAGGGACTGAGGTATACCTTCCTGTAAATGATGAAAGCGCTGTCACAAAAGCAGCATCATTAATGGTATCGCCAATGGCAGTATCTCTATCTGCGGCAAGCTCAACATAGTCAATGTGCCATTGATCTAATATACCGCTCAAGGTAGCGTAGTTTCTGAATCTAAA
>JALRDM010000147.1 GCA_023262195.1 Salibacteraceae bacterium
GGGACATATCAAAATGACATGGCAGAGTTGATCATCGATGCGGCTGGAAACATCATTAACAACAACTCACTTACTGTGTATAATGGCGACAGCACGGGAGTTGGCCGAGCATTTAACCCGGATCCAATAACACTGTCTAACTCAGAGTATGGAGATGTCTTAGTGGACAACAATGACCAAGCGACTACACAGTTTGATTTATACTATTCTTTACAATCATTTCCAATTCAGCGTCAATCCAGCGCATGGGTGTTGGCTTCTGACTTCTCCATTGCCATAGATTCACTGATGCCGCTTACCGGAGTGCCAAACTCAATCAATGGCAGATTTGATTTTGACAGAAGTGAAAATGGATTTGAATATGTAAACACGCACTTTCACATAAGCCAACTGCGCACCTATTTGTCAAGCCTAGGCTACGATAACCTAAGCAATTATCAAATCCGTTTTGATGCCCATGCCAGTGAGTTTGATCAAAGCTTTTTCCAACCCCTTAGCTTTGAAAGGGGTTGGTTAGGGTTTGGAGATGGCGGTGTAGATGATGCCGAAGATGCCGATGTGATAATCCATGAATATGGTCACGCCATTTCATATAGTGCCGCTCCTGCAACCAATTTGGGGCCTGAACGCGAGGCCTTGGACGAAGCTTTTTGTGACTACCTAGCCTATTCCTATTCAAAAGACATTTCAGAGAATCAAAGCAATCGAGTGTTTAATTGGGATGGACACAATGAATTCTGGAGCGGCCGCATTACAGATGACATCCGAACTTATCCATCTGACCTTGAAAATGACATATACTTAGATGCCAGCTTGTTTACCTCTGCGATGGCCGAAATTCACCATGCACTTGGTAGAGAAGTCACAGATAAACTCTTCATCACCTCACTTTATAGTTACTTCATTGACATGCGCATGACCGATGCGGCAGAGTTGATTGTGCAGTCTGATTCCTTGCTATATCAAAATGAGCATCAATCAATTATTGAAAACATATTTTGTTTAAGAGGCTTACTTCAAGGTTGTGAAGACACTTTGGTAAACGATAAGCCCTTAATTCAGCCTTACTTGGGAAACACCCAAGAATTTGCCCAAAATAATTCCATCCTTTACCTCTACCCTAATTCCAATGTTTTAACAGCGTGGAACATATATGATATCAGTGGTAATCTAGTTGGCGGTGAGCTTTTGGAAACGGGAGAACTGCCGTTTTACATTATCGATATTCAATCTTTAACGGCAGGTATATACATATTGAGTGTCGAAACGGATAGTGAAGATTTCTCGTTTAAAATCATAAAGTATTAGGTTGTCAATTTGAATCAAAATGTGCACACATACATTGTTGTATTTGTATTAGTATTTCTTAATTCAGATGCAATGTGCCAACGGCTGCAGCTGCTGAAGTTTGATTACAGCAAGTCGGATAGTATTGCAATCAATGTGCCCAGAAGTAGTGTAAAAACTGCGGGCGAGTTTGCCAAGGAATTGACCAAAAACCTCAATACCGAGCATGAAAAGTACCGGGCTATTTTTAGATGGGTCTGTGAGAATGTGGAGTATAGAAAAGGTCGCGACCTTGATGAAGCCGATGATGTATACAAGAAGAAAAAAACAGAAGTAAGAGGCTTTGCAATCATTGTTGAAGCCATGTGTCATGCGGTAGGCATTAAGTGTGAAACAGTCGCGGGTTTTATCAAGACCAATCCGTATGATCACATTCCAAAAGCGATGAAAGAGCCAGATCATGCTTGGAATGCTGTTTTCCTGGCGGGCGAATGGCACCTGAGCGATGCCTCTCTAGGAGCTGGAGTGGTTGAGCCAAGGAGAAAAAAATTCTACCAGCAGTTCCGTGAAGAGTGGTTTCTACCCGATGCCAATTTTTTCATCTATACTCATTACCCCGAGGATGTTCGTTGGATGCTTCATGACATTGAGTTCAAAAAAAACACCTTTAAAAAGGGACCGATTTACACCATTAACGCCTATAATGCTAGTGCAACCCTTGGCGCTAAGGCCAAGGGAAAAATTAAAAGGAAATTGAAGGTTACTATTGATTCAGAAAAGGAATTGGAATACGCTACAATTTTATTTGCTGGTGATGAGGATCAACCATACAGCGTGCTCTTAAAAAGGCGAGATAATATTTACACCATTGACTACAGTTTCGATAAGGATCAAAGTGGTTTATGTACGCTTCAATTAAATGGTGAGCCATATTTCTTATTTATCAAACCATGAAGTGGACCAATGTCATAATATTTTGCCTTGTTGGATCACCATACTTGATATCTGCACAAGCCAGCAGTGAGCGTATGGAACATTTAGCTGAGCTTTCACCAACGGAAGTTGAGACTAGAGCACCGATTGCTAGGCAACGCGAATACTTCTTGCAGACTCCATTTGCTAAGCCGTTGATTGTTGATGCTAACGACCTCTTTGAGCTCAACGAAGCCACCATTGAGAAAATAGAATTGGTCTATACCAAATTCAGAGAATCTGAATCATTTGACCAAAGGGCATTAAACTTAGAGCGTATCAACGCGCTAAACGAGCAAATTCCAAGCATTGTTGAGAATAGACTAATCAATTGGCAACTTGTGGAACAGACGGGTTGTAATTCACCCGAAAGCTGTGATTCCTTATTTCATGGATTCATAATTACAGCGCGGCACAAACCAAGCCGTGCAGAGAGTGAAAGAGAAATTGCGGACATTAATAAAATGCTGGATTTGTTGCCTGCAACTCCCGAGGAAGCAGGTCTGGTTGACAAGGCACCAATAAACCCTGAAGACACAGCAAGCCACATAGTTTACTTAAGCAAAGGTATTCAAACCATCAAGCAAGGTGTAAGACCTCCGCCACGCGACAAATCAGGTTACAGACCTGCGTATTATGGTTTTGGTGAAATCGGAATCCTAGATTATTTCAAATTCACTGCCGGTCGACCCAGTATTAATGATCCTGAAGAAAAGTATAACATAAAGCTCACCATAGATGAGCGAGGGTATGTCGAGTCTGTAGATCTAAAATCCCTGAAGGGAAACTCGATCGCCATGCCCAGTCTGCAGAAAGAATTGATGAATATGAAGTGGTATCCTGCCTCAGATAAAGGCAGAAATGTAAGCGATGAAGTAGATCTTACCCTCGTGGTGAGCTATGCTCAAATTGGTCTTGAAAAGAAAGGAAAAGGCGCAGAGAAGAAAACTCCAAAAGACATGTTTGACCTAATGCCGCTTGATTTTGATTCGACCATCATAAAGGTTTTAGATCGAAACGATTGGGAGAATATTGGAATAACGGCAGACCTCACCGGCAGCATGAGCAAATATACAGCTCAAATACTCTATTGGATTCGACTTGATTTACAAATGGAATCATCAAGGCTAAAACACGTGACCTTTTTCAATGATGGAGATCGTAAATCAAACCGTCTGAAATACATCGGCCAAACTGGCGGAATCTACCACATAAAAGCCACCAATTTTGAAGAGATTAAGCGCACTGCAGTCTTGTGCATACGTGCCGGCAACGGTGGTGACACGCCAGAAAATAACGTAGAAGCCATACTCGAAGCCATGCGCTATTGCCAAGAGTGCGATCGTTTTATAATGGCTGCAGATAATCTAGCTGCACCCCGCGACATTGAGATTGCATCGCAAATTCAAAGACCAATTAGCATTATATCTTGCGGTGCAACCAATGAAATAAACCCTGCCTATCTAAATCTAGCACGGAACACTATGGGTTCGTTGCACACCCGAACGCAAGACTTTAACGATTTACATTCTCTCCGCGAGGGAGAAGTGTTTTATGTTGACGGTGTTAAATATGAAGTAAAGACAGGAGAAATCATCGCTTCTCCTTATTGAATTCCATGCCGCCACTAACGCATTATCCCTTTAACACTAGACGCATATTGATAGCTTCGCAACGATGAAATTATTGAGCCAAATAGCCATTCTGATATGTTTGTACTCCTCAGCAAAAGCACAAACATTCACGGCAGTTGGAATTGGGGCTAACGGCACCGTTCGCAGTCTAGTATCCTTCGATGACGGCATCTCGGTAGGTGGAGATTTCACCCAAATTAATGGCTTCGAGCGCATTAATCATTGTAAGGTACGTGAGACATCGCTCAACAATTTCACTTTTTTCAATAATTACACGCAAGATTTCAATAGTTCAGCCCTTGGCACCAATTACCCCGGCAGCACTATATATGCCGCTGCATGGTTTAATCAGCGATTGCATTTGGGCGGTATCTTCTTAAATCCAGATTATGCCGGATTTGTCAGCATCGGCTACTTTGATACGGCTTCACTTCAGGGAATTACCGATTGGAGAGTATATGGAAGTCAACTCTCGGATACAAGTCAAATATTCACAATGAAGGGCTTTAATGGTGTGTTGCATTTCGGGGGCTCATTCACAAACTTAAACGGTGCCAAAGGCGTGGGCTATATAGAAAGCAATAATTATCCGATGCCTTCGATTAATGCCAAGGGTAACAACATCTATGGAACCGTTTATTGCCTTGAGGTGCATTTAGATTCCTTGTACGCTGCAGGGCACTTTTCACTGAGCGATACAGATACGGTGCACATTACAAATCTTGCTGTATGGCGAGATACGGCTTGGGCTGCGATTGCGCATTCCATCAATGGACCTGTGTATGCCTTACATTCAAATGACACCGGATTATTC
>JALRDM010000334.1 GCA_023262195.1 Salibacteraceae bacterium
ATGATTCCAGTTGCAGGGTTGGGAAATAACCTGAAGCCATTATTCACCATTTCAGAGAGGCCATTTGGCCCACCTTGCCCACCGTCTTTTTCTTTAATTTCAAACTTGTCCGTATCTGCGCCATCACCTCCACTGCCGTTCGCATTATTAACGGCATTTCCCCCAATATAGAAGGTTACATCACCTGTATTTTCTGATGGTGCAGTCCATTCTACGGTAAACTCATTCGTGGTGCTCATTCCATCGTGTTCTACATAATCTCGACTCGAAAGCGTTGAAAGTTGTGCGTTACCACTCGGATTTTCCCATCCATCATAATTGTTGTCATCAGCGTCAAGGCAAATCATTTGGAAGCCAAACCCTGCTGGATTACCCATACTATGATTTACCGATACGGTGATGTCATAGGTGCTATCAGGAACATATTCGGTTTGTTCGTTGCCATTCGCGTCAACAAATGTGAAATCGATGCTCACCGTGCCAAACGCTCCACTACCATGACAAGACACGCAAGTAGTGCTGCCATCTCCGGGAGCGCCAGTAGCACGTGCTCCATTGGCTGCAGGTCCGCCAGAATATGATTGTAGAAGTAGGATTGACGCGAATGCGCTTAATGTGATGGGTATGATGCTAGCTTTCATGAAACTCTTATTATGTGGCGAAATACTGAAAAATAGATGTACTAACATCTATTTTTTCGTTCCTTTCTATGAATGCTTCGGTAACAGCGCAGGGCAGCTAAATGTTCCAGTATGATTATAAGAATAGTCACGAAAACGTGATAGTTGTGAAAAAGACTTCAGTGGCGTGTATTTCATTTAGGTTCAATTCGTTGGCTACGCCAAATAGAACCCGTACTCTTGCACCCGCAAATTTTTTGATTAAGAGCTATGATTTCAGCAAACAACGTGTCGCTTGCTTTTGGTAAGCAAAAGCTTTTTGAAGACGTAAACGTCAAGTTTTTTGGTTCGAACTGCTATGGTGTAATTGGAGCCAACGGTGCGGGTAAATCTACTTTCTTGAAAATATTGGCAGGCGAGATTGAACCCAATACTGGGCATATTGAGATCGAGCCTGGGAAGCGCTTAGCCATGCTTCGTCAAAACCACCATGAGTATAATGATGTAACTGTACTGCACACTGTGCTCAAAGGTCATGAGCGACTTTATGAAGTAATGACTGAAAAAGATGCCATCTACGCCAAGCCTGATTTCTCGGATGAGGATGGATTGCGCGCTTCTGAACTCGAAGAAGAGTTTGCGGAAATGGATGGTTGGAATGCCGAGTCGGATGCGGCTGCCCTACTCAGCGGTTTGGGTATTGTAGAATCTAAGCACGATGCATTGGTGAAAGATTTAAGTGGTAGTGAAAAGGTGCGTGTTCTTTTGGCACAAGCGATTTTCGGTAACCCTGATATTCTAATCCTCGATGAGCCTACCAACGATTTGGACTTGCATACCATTTCTTGGTTGGAAGACTTTCTGCTCGACTTTAAAAACACCGTGATTGTGGTGAGTCACGACCGTCACTTTTTAGATACGGTGTGCACGCACATTGCCGATATTGATTACGGAAAGGTGCAGCAATTCACAGGTAATTACACCTTTTGGTATGAATCAAGCCAATTGGCGCTGCGCCAGCAGGCACAGCAAAATAAAAAGGCTGAAGCGCGAAAGAAGGAGTTGCAGGAGTTTGTGGCTCGATTTAGTGCAAACGCATCCAAATCAAAACAAGCGACAAGCCGAAAAAAGCTGCTCGAAAAGATCAACGTGGATGACATCAAGCCATCAACGCGTAGGTATCCGGGCATTATTTTTCAGCAGACGCGAGAAGCGGGCAATGACATACTCAAAATTGAGGGTCTGCATTATTCCAATGAGGGAGAGACTTTGATAAACGATCTAAACCTTACGGTTGAAAAAGGAGACAAGGTGGCGTTTATCAGCAGAAACAGCTTGGCCACAACATCATTGTTTCAAATACTGATGGGAGAGAAGAATGCCGATAAAGGCAGCTTTAGCTATGGGCAAACCATTACCACGGGCTATTTGCCATCAAACAACGATGAATATTTCACCAGCAAAAAGGACTTACTTGAGTGGCTTTCTGAATACTCGCCCGAGGGGATGGACGATACCGATACACGTGGATTCTTAGGCAAGATGCTCTTTAGTGGAGATGATATCAAAAAGAAGGTAAACGTGCTGAGTGGTGGAGAGAAGGTGCGCTGTATGCTCAGCCGTATCATGATTGTGGGTGCCAACTTGCTCATCATTGATGAACCTACCAACCACTTGGATTTAGAATCGATTCAGGCGTTTAACAACGCGCTGATCAACTTCCCAGGCACAGTACTTTTCTCTTCACATGACCATACGTTTACACAAACCGTGGCTACGCGAGTAGTGGAGCTTACACCACAAGGGTCACTCGATAAGATGATGAGTTATGACGACTACATAGAGAGCGAGAAGATTCAGGCGCAGGTGGCGGAGATGTATTAGTGACATCTTTTAATCATTTCCGAGGCACACGGAAATAGTTCATCCATTTGATGGATTATTTCATGATCAAGTAATCTCCGTGAAATGGATGCAACGCCTCGATTTCGCTTCTCTTATCGGGACCTTTTCCTGCTTCCACGCTCAAACAAGTTTGGCGCGGGCATGAAAAAGCCCCAGTTGCTGTCGCAACCAAGGCTATCATCAAGTGAGGCATACTGGATTCGAACCAGTGACCCCTACCCTGTCAAGGTAGTGCTCTAAACCAACTGAGCTAATGCCTCAATTCTATGTTGGCATTAGCGAAGTTGCCTGTCCCGAACTTGATTCGGGAAGCTAATGCCTCGATACAAAGCGCGAATATCATAAATCCGTTTATCATATCGATTGCCCGCTCATACTTCATTCCAAACTTCATTGCCGTTAAACTGTTAATATTGGTACAAACACAAAAAACTATGGATCAATTGGATAGCAGAAAAATTGTAGTAGCGGTGGTAGCGATTTTCGCAATCATCTTCGTACTTGCATTTTCATCAAGCATTTTTTATACAGTGGAAGCCACTGAAAGGGCAGTACTATTCTACAAATTTTCGGGTGGACTCGATAAGGATGACGTGAAGACTCCAGGTCTGCATGTCAAGGCTCCTTGGAATGAAGTTTACATCTATGAGGTGGCGGAGACCAAAGAAGAAGAGGCCATGGATGTACTTGATAAAAACGGTCTTTCAATTTCGGTTGATGTGACCGTGCGGTTTTATCCAGTGCATGGAATGATTGGTTATCTACACGAAAAGTTTAATACATCATACATTGAAAAGTTGGTGAAACCAGAAGTCCGTTCATCGGTAAGGCAAGTGATGGGAAGGTACACGGCAGAAGAAATCTATTCTACCAAGCGTGCAGAGGTGGAAACCGCCATAAAAGAAGAGACAGGAAAGGTGCTGCTCGATAACAATATAGAAATGAAAGCCTTGCTTATACGATCCATCAACCTTCCGGCTCAAATCAAGCAGGCCATTGAGAATAAATTGGAACAAGAGCAAGAGTCATTGGCATATCAATATCGATTAGACAAGGAGAAGAGCGAGGCCGAAAGAAAGCGCATTGCCGCGGAAGGAGAGGCAAAGGCGAATGACATCGTAAACAGCAGTTTATCAGACAAGCTTTTAAAGATGAGGGGTATCGAAGCGACTTTAGAATTATCAAAATCAGAGAATTCGAAAATTGTCATCATTGGTGGTGAAGGCGGAATGCCATTGATTCTCAACGATAAATAATTGATTTAAATCAGAACACAACTTTGGACATAAGGCGTGTGTTACATTTGACAGAATTGGAAAAACAACTAGAGGATGAGTGATTCAAAAAATCTAATGGATGTAGCCTTACATCTTGGAGACAATGCACTGATTTTAGGTCATAGGCTAAGTGAATGGTGTGGTCACGGACCAGTCTTAGAGCAAGATATTGCTATGACCAACATAGCACTCGATTTAATCGGTCAGGCTAAGATGTACTTTGATTTAGCCGCAGAGCTAGAGGGGGCAGGTAATGATCATGATCATTTTGCCTACAAGAGAGATGTTTTAGATTTTAAGAACCTATTGATCACTGAAACCCCCAACGGTGATTATGCCGACACGATTGCGCGACAGTTTTATTTCGATCAATGGCATTATCTGTTACTCCAAGAATTGGCAAACCATGAAAATGAGCGTCTACGAGAGATTGCACAAAAATCCTTGAAAGAGGTAACCTACCACCAGCGATGGAGCAGCGAATGGGTAGTACGCCTTGGAGACGGTACGAACGAGAGTAAGGAGAAAATGCAGCATGCCATCGATGATATTTGGTATTACACCGGAGAGGCATTCATGCCTGCCGACTTTGAGAAAGGCATCCTTCCCGATAATCTTAAAGAGCAGTGGATGAGCAACGTAAAAGCGGTGTTAGACGAAGCTACGCTCACCATGCCCTCCGATGAATGGATGCAAGAAGGAGGCAAAACAGGTTCGCATACTGAGCATCTTGGTTATATCCTCGCTGAAATGCAATTCTTACCTCGAGCATACCCAGACGCTACTTGGTGATGCTAACAGCGCTAGAACAAAATGCTTGGGAGGTGCTCAACTTGGTTGAGGACCCAGAGATTCCAGTAATTTCAGTTGTGGAGTTGGGCATTGTGCGGAGCGTAATTGATGACAACGGAACGCTCAAAGTCAATATTACTCCTACTTACAGCGGATGTCCTGCTACTCAAGTGATTGAAGACTCGGTGATAGAAGCGTTGAATAAGGCGCAGCTGCTACCCTTTGAGGTCAAAACAGTGCTCTCACCAAGTTGGAGTACAGATATGATTTCAGAGTCGGGTAGGCAAAAGTTGAAGGAATATGGCATTGCTCCACCCGCGGATCACTCTGTCGACAAGATGGCGCTCATGGGCGAAGAGCGCCAAATCAAATGCCCCAACTGTGGCTCTATGGACACCCAAATGGTAAGCCAGTTTGGTTCCACTCCATGCAAGGCTCATTTTAAGTGCAAAGATTGCCTTGAGCCTTTTGACTATTTCAAGTGTTTGAAATAAAAAGTTTCTGATTCTAGCTCAGTGCGTGCTCTAAGTCGTTGATAAGATCATCAATATGCTCCACCCCGACACTTAATCGGATCAGTGAATCAGTGACGCCAGTTTTCTCTCTTTCTTCTTTAGGGATAGCTGCGTGTGTCATCGATGCTGGGTGCCCTGCCAATGACTCAACTCCTCCAAGCGATTCAGCGAGTGTGAATACGCGAAGCTTAGAAACGAGAGCATAGGCATCATCGAGCTTATCTCCTTTTAAGGAAAAACTAATCATTCCACCAAAATCACGCATTTGAACTTTTGCAATTTCATGATTCGGATGCGATTCAAAACCCGGCCAGTAAACCTTGTCAACTTTGGGATGCTTCTGAAGCCATTTGGCCACCTCTGCTCCGTTTTCACTATGACGTTGCATTCTTAGGTGCAGGGTCTTTATTCCTCTCAATACTAAAAATGAATCCATCGGTCCGCACACAGCTCCGACACTATTCTGAATGAATGCCAAATCTTCTCTGAGTTGGTCGTCATTAAAGGCTAAAAACCCCATGACCACATCACTGTGACCACCAATGTACTTGGTGACACTGTGCATCACGATGTCTGCACCCAAATCCAGTGGGTTTTGCAAGTATGGTGAGGCGAACGTATTGTCGACCACTAGAATCAAATTATGCTTTGCAGCCAATTCGGCAAAAGCCTTGATATCGATGATATTCATGGTTGGGTTGGTTGGAGTTTCAACCCAAATCA
>JALRDM010000347.1 GCA_023262195.1 Salibacteraceae bacterium
AGAGTGATCATGTCTCAAATACTTGAGGCTGGACAAGCGAATGGAGAAATCAATGTTGCAGGACATGCTGCAGGATCTTACTTAGTGAAGATCTCAGCCGATGGAACTTCTTCCATCAATACACTGATAAAGGAATAAGCCAGACTTACAAAAGGTGAGATGAAAGGGCGAGGATAACCTCGCCCTTTTTTATTTCAGAAAATAATTCTTCATTCGATGAATCACATATTTTTTTCGACTAATTATGTGTTTTACTAAATAAATGCTACATTAGTCTAAAATGAGCTTAGAACTATGGAATTAATTATTGAAACATTAGACAAATTTGGACCTGGGATACTTGTACCGTTAGGTTGCTTCGCATTCGTTAGCATACTAGCGCAATGGTCACTATACGACAAATGTGGATTACCTGGAATTGATTGTATCATTCCAGTAAAAAACGTCATTACCTTCTTAAAGATTATGGGAAGACCTGCATCTCACAGTTTATATGTGATCGCTCCCCCTCCTTTCATTTTAGCATCGTTATTGATCTTTGAAAACCCAGCACTTCAATTTGGAGTTGCTGCATTGTTCTTCATACCATGGGCATACTTTATGATCAAAGTTTATATTGAATTATGCCAGTGCTTTGGACATTACAAGACCACTGACTACATTTTTTGTGTTCTCTTCAATGGCTTCTATGTTTTACACTTGGGACTGTCATACAATGAGAAGTACAAAGGTCCAGTATATCGTAAGCAAAAAGAAGCCGTTAAATCCGATAATGTCGGAGATCAGGTAGCAGCTTAATTCCTAGCTGCCAAATAATGTTTCATATGCAATTTGAAGGGCTCGATTAAGCCCTTCTTTTTTTGTCCCACCTGCCATTGCCAAAAAATTCTGCCCTCCACCACCTCCAGAAATCTCACCAGCAGCGCTCTTAATGGCCTGATTTGCATCCGAAGCCAACGTCTCTAGAATTGGTTTACTAATTCCAACGGCAATTGAAACCTTCTCACCATCACGGGCACCTAAAATCACAACTCTATCATCAGCCTCAATGATCAATTGCTGAACGAGTCCCTTCAGGCTTCCTGCAGACATCTCTCCAACGTGCTTTTGAATGAGATAACAGTCATTCAATGATATACCCTCGCTAATCAACTCCTTCTTTGTGAATTTGAGCAGGCTTGATTCCTTGACTTCAATCTCCTTTTTGAGTAGGGCATTTTCTTGCTTAAGTCTTGCTACGGTTTCTACAATATCCTTTGCTTTTGGAAAAAGGGCTTCAATTTGCTTGAGTCGCTCTAATCGGTCTTCAACCATTTTATTATAAGCCCTACCAGTTACAGCTTCTAACCTTCTTACTCCGCTGGCAACACTTGATTCTGAGATTAAAGCCAGGCCGTCAATGACGCTTGTATTTGACACATGAGTACCTCCACAAAGCTCTATTGAGTCACCAAACTTGATTGCGCGCACTTCATCACCATACTTCTCACCAAATAGTGCCATTGCTCCCATATCTTTTGCCTCGGAAATAGGAATATTTCGATACTCCTCTAGGTCGATGCTCGAATCAATCATTTCATTTACCCTCGATTGAATGCGCATTATTTGCTCTTCTGATATTTTCTCAAAATGCGAAAAATCAAATCGGAGCTTTTCCGGAGCTACCATAGAACCCTTTTGCTCTACGTGAGTGCCCAACTCTTCACGCAATGCAAAGTGCAAAAGATGAGTTGCACTATGATTTTTAATAATATCACTCCGCCACCCTTTATTCACTCTTGCATGGACATTTGACGATTCAAACTCGGGCACTTCATTCAAAAAATGAATGATTTCATCGTTTTCCTTTTTCGTGTCTATCACTTGATAATCACCACTATCGAAGCTTAATAAACCTCTATCACCAAGCTGTCCACCACCCTCAGGATAGAATGGTGTTTTATCCAACACCACTTGAACCAGCTCTTTTCCCTTAGCCTTAACTCTTCGAAATTTCATTAATCGGCTGTTGGATTCCAACTGATCGTATCCGATAAAAACAGAATTGGGTTCGTTTGAAATAATGTTCCAATCTTCAAAATCGGCTTTGGAGGCATCTCTTGAGCGGTCTTTTTGCTTTTTCAAGTTGGCTTCAAATGATTCAATATCAACTGAGAAACCATGCTCTTCTGCAATGAGCATAGTTAAGTCGATGGGAAATCCCTATGTATCATAGAGCTCAAAGGCAAAATCACCAGCGATAATCTTGTTATTTGCCTCATCCATCTGCTGATCTAATCTATTTAACCCCTTTTCGAGGGTAGCTTGGAATGATTTCTCTTCCTCTTCAATTACCTTTTCAATCAAGCTTTTGTTAGCTTCCAGCTCATTGAAGCTATATCCCATTTGAGCACAAAGTGTTTCAACCAACTTGTATATGCTCGGTTGAGTTATATACAAATAGCTGTAGCCAAACCTAATTGCTCTTCTGAGCACACGCCTGATTACATAGCCAGCGCCATTACTCGCTGGTAGCTGGCCATCTGCAATGCAGAATGATACTGCTCTTAAATGATCTGCAATTACTCTAAATGCAACATCTTGCATACTGTCCGAACCCGAATATTTTTGATTGGAAATATTTTCCAGATTCGAAATAATGGCTCTGAAAAGGTCGATATCATAGTTAGAGTCAACGCCTTGCAAAACGCGTGATAAGCGTTCTAACCCCATCCCAGTATCAATATATTTCTTATCTAATTTGACGAGGTCACCACTCTTCTTAAGCTCATATTGCATAAAAACCAAATTCCAGATCTCAATGACTTCGGGATGATCTTTATTCACCAAGGTAGACCCATCAATTTCATCTCGATCTAACTGCGTGCGCATATCGTAGTGAATTTCTGAGCAAGGACCACAGGGTCCTGTATCGCCCATTTCCCAGAAATTTTCTTTTCTACCAAACCCTAAAATTCTGTCCTGACTTACGAACTCACTCCAGTGTTGCCGAGCATCATGGTCATCAGTGAGGTTCAGGTCTTCATCACCAGAAAACACACTTACATAAAGTCGATCTTTATCAAGCTTATAAACCTCCGTCAACAACTCCCAAGCCCATGCGATGGCTTCAGACTTAAAATAATCATCAAAAGACCAATTGCCCAACATTTCAAACATGGTATGATGGTAGTGGTCTCTCCCAACCTCGTCAAGATCATTATGCTTGCCTGATACTCTCAAACATTTCTGACTATTTGCTATTCTAGGCGCACTACTTGCGCTGCTTCCAACGAAAATTGACTTGAATTGATTCATCCCTGCATTGGTAAACATCAGCGTGGGGTCATCCTTTATCACAATCGGTGCAGATGGTTCTATGACGTGTTCTTTCGAACTAAAAAAATCCAGGAACGTTTGTCTAATTTGATTTGTTGACCAAGTCATAATTCTGTTAAAATGATTGAATAGAAATACAGAAAAGACCGCAAAAGTAGCAGTTGCCTATTTTTGCACGCTTTATAAGGCTTCTTATTTATGGCCAAAGTAAAATATCAATATAACGAGAGCACGCTAAGCTATGAGAAGATCAAGCTCAGCCCTTCAGCAAAGATCTTAAGGTTTACCTTATTTTCTATCGCTGCTTTGATTTGCGGAGGAGGCATTTACGTGCTTTTCAACATTGTATACGATTCCCCCCAAGAACGTCAGCTCCGCGAAGAAAAAGAAGCTCTTTTACTCCAATATGAGCTCATGGGCAAGCGGCTCGACCAAATGAGCACAATCCTCGCTGATTTGGAAAATCGAGATGACAATATTTACCGCTCAATTTTTGAAGCCGAGCCAATTCCAGATAATATTCGAAAAGCCGGCATTGGAGGTATTAATAGATATAAAAGCTTAGAAAGGTTTAAGGACGATGCAGAGATTGTCATCAACACATCTAAAAAGCTGGATAGACTAGCCAAGCAGCTTTACATACAATCAAAATCTTTTGATGAGATCATAGAATTAGCAAAACAGAAGGAACAGATGCTGGCGGCAATACCGGCCATACAGCCAGTATCAAATAAAGACTTGAAACGAATGGCCAGTGGCTACGGCATGAGAATAGACCCTCATTACAAAACCCCTGCGTTCCATGCAGGCATGGATTTCACTGCGCCCACAGGGACTCCAATTTATGCTACCGGTGATGGAACAGTAATTAGGGCTGATCGCGCTTCAAGAGGCTATGGCAACCATGTAAGAATAGATCACGGCTTTGGTTATACTACATTGTATGCACACATGAGCAAAACCAACGTGAAGGTGGGCTCAGAAGTGAAACGTGGCGAAATCATTGGATATGTTGGCAATACTGGAAAATCTGTCGGTCCGCATTTGCATTATGAGGTACGCAAGAACGATAAACCAGTAAACCCTATCAACTTCTACTTCAGTGATTTGACTCCTGAAGAATACGACCTTGTGATTCAACTATCCTCTCAGGAGAATCAGTCTTTCGACTAGACTATATTTGCGCAATGCCTTACAAAGAAAGGACAAGCTTCAAACTGTATTATTCCATCGGAGAGGTATCAGAGCTTCTTGATGTAAACCCATCCTTGCTTCGATTTTGGGAAAAGGAGTTTGATATAGTAAGCCCG
>JALRDM010000362.1 GCA_023262195.1 Salibacteraceae bacterium
AATCATTGGAACCACGACTAAAGAAGCGGTGGAGCTTTTAATGAATGACCCTGAAACAGATGCGATTGTGATGATCGGTGAAATCGGAGGTAACCTCGAAGCACAAGCTGCTAATTGGATAAAAGACAATGGAAACAAAAAGCCAGTGGTCGGCTTTATCGCTGGACAAACCGCACCCAAGGGTCGAACCATGGGCCACGCAGGCGCCATCGTAGGTGGGGCAGAGGATACTGCAGAGGCCAAGATGGCTATCATGCGTGATTGTGGGCTACACGTGGCTGAGTCTCCTGCTTCGATCGGTAAAATCATGGCCGAAGTAATGGGCGTTACTGCTTAACAAAAAGCTCTAAGATTTATAAGTAAAGGTCAATCCATAGAGTGGCCTTTTTTTTATACCAACAAAAGCCATCCAAAAAGCGAGATGAATAGGGTCGCGATCACATTCAACCAAAAACCGGCCTTCACCATTTGATCAACTCGGAGTAAACCGCTTGAATAAACGATGGCATTAGGTGGTGTGCTGATTGGCATCATAAAAGCACAGCTCGCAGCAAAGGTTACGGGCAGCGCCAGCGCCAAAACAGGCACCTCAAGCTGTTCCGCAATTCCAAAGACCACGGGCAGCAGAACCGTGACTAACGCCACATTGCTCATGATCTCTGTCAAGAAGATTGAAAGCAGAACCAATGGAATTATGAGCATAATGCCATTGCTTGGGGATTGTGACACAATAACCTTTGCGATCAAATCAATTAATCCAACTTGATCAAGCCCAGCCGCCAATGCCAAACCACCTCCGAATAAAATTATGATGCCCCAAGGCAAATTTTTAGTGTCTTTCCAGTGAAGTAGAAACTTGCCTTTGCTGAGTTGCTCAGGAACCATAAACATCAAGAGTCCTCCTGCCATAGCCACTGTGGTGTTCGACAGCACTTTTTCACCAATCAATTCATTGATCTGGCTTAAAAAAATCCAACCAAATACAGTGATGCCGAAAACAGCGATTACCAGTCGTTCTGCTAGGCTGGGCGAACCCAATGCTTTCCATTTTTCTTCAAGCATACCAGCCAGTCCATGGATGGGTTTGCTCCCTACTGGAAACAATACTTTAACCATGGTGAGATAGGCTCCTGCTAAAAGTGTGATCCCAAGTGGAACGCCATAGCCTAGCCAAGAAGCAAACGAAATTTCGGTTCCGGTAAACTCCAATTGGTAAGCAGCAAATACTAAGTTGGGTGGTGTGCCAATCAGTGTCATTATTCCGCCAATATTGGCCGAAAAGGCGATCGTGAGCATAAGCAATATGGAGAAACGACTGGATTCCTTTTCTGTGAGCCCGGACGCGGATACCAAACGCGTAATGGAGATGCCAATCGGAAGCATCATGACAGCGGTGGCCGTATTGCTAATCCACATGGCAATGAGCGCTGTCGCCAACATGGTGCCCAGAATTACGTTAGCGGGTTTTGTACCTGTAAGGCGTAGTAATCCATAAGCTATGCGTTTGTGCACGTGATGTTTCTCCAACGCGAGCGCGATCAGGAATCCGCCAAAAAACAGAAATACTATTGGGCTAGCATAAGGTGCAAAGGTGTCCTTAAGGGGCATGATTCCAAGGGTAGGGAAGAGCACCATCGGAATCATGGCAGTAATGTAGATCGGAAATACTTCCAGTACCCACCAAATGATCATCCAAACAGCAATAGCGAGCATTTTAGATTGCTGCTCCTCTAATCCAAAACCAAAGGTTAAGATCAATGTGAAGCCAATAGGTCCACCTAATAATCCGAGGAAGCGATGCTTTTGCACGGTCCGAATATAGGTGTGAAACCAGGGTGAAATGAAAAAGGCCACCCGTTAAGGTAGCCTTCGCCATTGTTGATAGAGCTGATTAATTCAGAATAAGCCTTTGAACCATCGATGCGTGGTCGTTTTGAAGCATTACGTTATATACTCCAGCGCCCAGTTCGCTTAAGTCGATGCTCGTCTGGTTAGCATTGATGGGAGCTTCAAACAAAATTCTTCCTTGCATGTCCAAGACAGTTACGCGTTCCGAGCCGATGAGTTTCATTACTTCGAGCGTAAAGAAGCCATCGTTTGGATTGGGATAGATGTTAATCGCGTTTCTTTCCAACTCATTGATGCCTACAAGGTCAATGGAAACATCGGTGGTGCTGTTGGCGGTACAACCAAACGGATCGGTTTTAGTTACCATCACCTGCCCGTCAGGACCAGCCTTCCATAGAATTTCAGCGCTGTTGGATGTAGTGGATAACACCTCGCCACCAACGGCTTTCCATGCAAACGAAGTGTTCACATCTAGGGTGGCTGCGTAAGTATAGGTGGACCAACCAACAGGTGTTCTACTGCCCGTGACCGTGCCGATGGTAGGTGGATCATATACTCGATTCTCGGCAAGGGTTATGGTGTATTCAGCGGTGGTGTTATTTGCATCGGTCACCGTAACGGTATAGTCTCCCGGAGCCAGACCATCAAGATCTTCGGTGGTGGCTCCATTGCTCCACAAGAAGGAATAAGGCGGTGTGCCTGTCCAAACAGATGCATCAATGAGTCCGTTGTCATTTTGCTTACAGGTTACATCCCGTGTAAAGAACTCCAAACTCACCTGGTCGGGATCTTCTGGCGCCACGTAGAGTGTGTTAATCGCGATGTTGGTTATGATGGGTGCGTTCCAATCGAAATAGATGTAAGCGGTGTTTTCAATCGAAGTTCCGATGGGCAAGTTTGGTTTCAGATCAAATTCGAAATCGATATACCCTTTGGAACCTTCGGGATCGCTTGCACTATCGGGCAAGAATATCTGGGTGAAATCAAATCGTACGATTCGATTATCTAAATTTTTGAAACTGAAAAGCTCATCATGGGAAGTACCGTAAATACGCATACTGCTTAAGTCAAAATGCTCGCTTATGGTGTCGATGATGTAGATGTTCTGCGCAGGTGCCGTTCCCGTATTTTGGAAATTTATCCGGTAGCTGATGGTACGTGTGGAAGTATCAACCCTGCCCAACGGTCCAATTCCCGATGGGAGGTTGATTTTGTTGTTTGGATCGTAAGCCACGTTCACTTCGCGACAGTATTCTACGGTGTTGTTGGCCGGAATCGTGTCGTTGTTCTTAAGCGCAATCTCTGCAGTGAAGCAGGCAGAATCGCCCAGTTGCACAGTGGTATCTGTCAATGTAACAATCTTAAATGTTTGGCTATAACCGTAGTTATATCCGCTATTAGATGACTGCGTGTAGTTAAAATACCAGGATATTTCACCTCCATTTACTACATCTGGATTGGGTGTGCCGGCTGCTGGTGCAACATAACTCACAACACTGGTATCAAGTATAATGGTAAGTGTGTCCGGGCTAGGAATTGAGCCACACCCCCATACGTAAGCACTTGCTCGTGCCCAGCCATTCGCTCCCGCTAATCCAATGAATGCATTTGAGTATACTCTTGAATCGATTTGGTTGTTTATACAGTCCATCCCAAAGTTGAATGATTGGTTGACATTCGAATTAAAGGTGTAGGAGCCAGCGGCTGGACAAACTGTGGCTAGTCCATACCATGCAGAAGCTTCAATATCGAGGTTGTTTTGACCTGAAGGAACTTGAATGTTGTAATAACCACCGCTGTTCGTCACACCTGAGGTTACAAATCCTCCGTTCGCATCACGTACGGTAACGGTTTGCCACGATAACGAATCGTCAGAGGCGTTTAAAACACAATTATTATTCAGGTCTTTATAAGCGTATCCGTCCACCGTGATGCACGTGGTTGAAACAACAACCTGATTCGTTGGAGATACCGTATCTGCAACAGCATTTGGCATAGTCGCAACAATTTGCACATTGTAGGTGCCGGCAAGCGAGTAAATATGGTTAATGCTATTTGTTCCGAAATAGTCTGTGATTCCCGATTCCCACAATTGTACCACTGAAGTATCTGAGGTGCCATCACCCCAAAAAATAATGACTTCAACGCTATCCGTTGCAGAGTTATAATTGTCTGCTTCACCGGATACACCCAGCCATGCGGATGCCGGAGTTGGACAGTTGTTGTAATTTATGAAGAGTGAGTCAGTATGTATTTCGACCGACTGTTGAGCGAGGCCAACATTTATCGATGCTAAAAAGGTAAGGAGGAGAAAGAAGTGCTTGTAGTCCATGATTTCTGGGTTTATTTAGCCCCTACACGAAGCAGGCTTCTGAATTGTTTGGAGGAGGGACGAAAAAATTTTAAAAATGGTTGTCTCGCCTTCTTCTGCTGTGAATTATGCTAGGGGCTCGCATGCCGATATATTGACTGATAGGCAAGTCCAATTAGGTAAAATATATTAAAGACTCGTTTAGGACAACCTATTTTCAATCACCGAAAAATTTGATGAGCTTTTTCCGATTCTATTTCTCCTTCTGCATCGGGTTTGGCTCGCGCTCTCTTGAGTTTTGCGGGCTGTAGAGTTCGAAGCGGCTTTTCGGGATGCGCTGTGGCCAGTAATTATCGCTGCGGTCAATGTCAGCCGTTTCTAAATTGGGGTCTAAGGCCACGCTGGTCACCTTTTTCTTGGTGAAGAAGACTTTGCTCACTTGCACATCATCTCGCTTCCAGATCTCGGCTGGTATGTACTTACGCTCGGTGCTCCCATCGCTATACATAAATTCAAGAATGATGGGCATGGGTAAGCCGCCTTTGTTACTGAACTTGATCTGATAGTAATTCCAGTTGCCGTTGAGCAACTCCTTCTCGTCATCGGTCAGCTTTTTAAGGTACTCTTCGTACCGCTTTTTGTCGTAATCACTGGCTTTGTATTCGTCACGCTCGTTGTAAAAGTCTTTGAGTTCGGGCTTGTTGGTCACGCGTGCATCATCAATCAGTTCTAGGTTTAGGGCATACCCGAGATAGATGGGCTCGCTTTCGTCTTGCATTTTCTTCGCGGCCAAT
This sequence comes from Salibacteraceae bacterium, assembly GCA_023262195.1. Lineage (GTDB taxonomy): Bacteria > Bacteroidota > Bacteroidia > Flavobacteriales_G > Salibacteraceae > SHAN690. Next base: position 4,954 of record JALRDM010000362.1, read on the forward strand.
TCTTTTTCTGGGTCTTTGGTGTTGACGTTATAAAGCTTCACCTCATCAATGGAAAGGTTCACAGGGTCGGTTCCAAAAAACCACCCGCG
>JALRDM010000383.1 GCA_023262195.1 Salibacteraceae bacterium
GGGGCTTAAAGTCATAGTTGAGATAATACTTACGGTATTTGTTTGAAGTCTCATACATTTCTTTCAAATCGGCACGGGTAACTCCAAAAATCTTAAGTGTGCGAACCACGCTCAGTACTTTTTTAGTTTTTTCATCTTTGCTCTCTATTTCAAGCGCTTCCTCAAAGGTATAGTCGTCTTTGCCTAGGTTAGCCTGTATTGTAGAATCCATTTGTGTGTAGACATCTCCCAGTTGGCTCATTTGCTTCATTTCGCTATTTGCCTCGTTGTAAATCTTCGAAGCTGAAGTCAACATTTCCTCAGATAGCCATTTTGGATATGAATCATCCTTAGGATTGTTGATTTTGCTTATTCTTAAAATACGTGTCGCCTCAAGATTTTCATATTGAATTTCAGTGCCACTTGTGTCAACTAAGAAGTTCCAACCGTGCACATCATCCACGTAGCCATTGTTATCGTCATCAATGCCATTATCTGCAATCTCATCGACATTGGTCCAAATGCCGTGCTTAAGATCTTCGTGCTCGATTTCTACTCCAGAGTCGATAATGGCTACAACAATTTTTCGTTGTGGTTTTGAATCCTTTATGATTTCACGGTACAATTTGTTGGCACTGGTACCATAGACTCGGTCTTCCTTAAAGTCGAGATTAAACCAATTTCTTTTTTCATCAATTGTTAACTTTTCACCTTGAATAGTGGTTAAAGATTGGCTTAAACCTACATGCGTAGAAATCACCGCAGTGCACAAGAGTAGAAATCTTCTCATGGAAACAAAATTTATGCAAATCAAAACAATTGCGGCAACAACCTAATTCTGTTTTGTGACCAATGCTTTAAATTGTGTTACAATCGGCATCTAATAAATCTGTACTACATTGTTGACTCTAAGCATTCTTTATATGACTTTTGATAACTATGTATGCGGTAGTTGATATTGAGACAACAGGAGGAAGCGCACGTACACATGCGATTACCGAAATCGCAATTATCAGAATTGAAGAGGGTAAGGAGGTTGATCGTTTTCAAACCTTGATAAATCCAGGTAGATCGATTCCTAGAAACATAACAACAATTACGGGTATTACGGACGAAATGGTTGCGGATGCGCCATCTTTTAATGAGGTGGCCAAAGAGGTGTTTGACTTATTGTCAAATGCGGTTTTCGTAGCACACAATGTCAGCTTTGACTATGGTTTTGTTCGCCAACATTTGCTAAAATCAGGCTACAAGTGGCAAGCTAAGCGGCTATGTACAGTGAGATTATCAAGGAAACTCATCCCAGGGTTATATAGCTATAGCTTGGGTAAAATTGCACAGCAACTCGGCCATCATATCAATGGTCGACACCGAGCTATGGGCGATTGCGACTTTACTGCTAAGTTGTTTAAGATTTTGCTCGAGAAAGATCAAGAAGGACATATCGCTTTTGCATTAAATGCGCGCAGCACTGAGGCTATGTTACCGCCTCATTTACCAAGAAGCTCCGTTGAAAATATACCTTCTACCATTGGTGTTTATAAGTTTCTTGACAATACGGAGAAGGTGATTTACGTGGGTAAAGCCAAGAATCTTAAAAAGCGCGTTAGAGAGCACTTTCGTGGCAACACCCATACTGGGTATAAAAATCGTTTTGCAGAAAAGATTACCGATTTGAAATGGATCGAGTGCCCCAATGAATTGATATCACTTTTAGTTGAAGCTAGGGAAATTAAAGCCAACTGGCCTCGCTACAACAGAGCTATGAAAAGGGTAACGCTCAATTGGGGGATTTTTCATTTCGAAGATCAGAATGGGTATGGTCGACTTAGTGTCGGTAGAGTAGGGAAGTGGGCGCGTCCGGTTTCTTCTTTTAGAAGTCAATACGAGGCCCGGCAGACGCTTGTGAAAATGAGAGATGAGCACATGCTTTGTGCAAGATTTTGTGATTTACAAGACGCTGGCGGCAAATGTGTGGAGGAAGTTCATGGAGAGTGCAAGGGTGCCTGCATCGGAGATGAAAAACCATCGGAATACAATGCTAGACTCACCAAAGCCTTGGATAGCCTGAAAATTAATGGATCTATGATAATCAAGGAATCTGGATTTACTCCAGATGAGCAAACAATTGTATTGATTCAAAATGGTCGTTATAAAGGTTTTGGAACAGCCCCAATCGATGCTGATCTAAGCGATTTTTCAAAGGTTTTGGAATATATCCATACGGGATATGATGATCAGGATATGCAAAGCATTTTGCATAGTCACCTCCAAAGAAATCCAAATACAGAAGTGGTACTGTACGACTAATTAATTGCCAATTAGAAGCTTCAGCCGTTCAATTGCTTGATATAAATATTCTGGGTCGAGAAATAAGTAGGGGATACCATATTTAAGGCTTATAGTACCAGTGACAATAGCGAATAGCAGAATCCAAAATGAAAGTAAAAGTAGGTTCTTCTTCAAGTGAACAAGCATGAGCTGAATAGGGAAGAAGTAAATCACTTTCTCCCAAAGCGTGTATTGTCTCATGTTTGAATCCTTGGTCATAAGATTACCGAACGGATTTCATTGAGAAGTATGATGTCGTTCAAATTTGTCGAATCTAGAGTTGTTTATCTACCAGATCTAAGGTGTCACGCTCAAGCTCCTCTGATTTTCGCTCTATTGTTTTTGCTTTATGCAGAACATCGCTGACAAACTCTGGTGCATCTAAATCTTTTACATTAATTCTAACATTAAGATGTGCGCCCCTAATTGCCGTGCGTGCGCACATTGCACCAACCCCCGCATCACTTATTGATGCTGGCAGGCCAGTCTTGGCCATTTCAAGCATGACCTCCATACTATTAAAGGAAACTTCCATTACCTTGTAAGGAACCAATGTAGCAGATTTTGTTGCCGCAATTATTGCCGAAGTCCTCGCAGCTATTTCTTGCTCCGTTGATTTTGGCAACCCGAAAGCATTCATGATTTCTGTGAAGGCTCGGGTATCCTCATCGACTAGATTCAAAAGCTGTGTTTTATAAGCTTGTGCTTTTTCTGCCCAACCAGAGTAATACTCCCATTTATCGTCCCAGCCGCGTTTGTGTGCACTCAGGTTGGCCACCATGCCACCGAGAGACACACCCAGCGCACCTACGTAGGCAGAA
>JALRDM010000035.1 GCA_023262195.1 Salibacteraceae bacterium
GGTGCTGACGAGTAATCTAGGTCGACTTTTTACCAACCTACGAGCCGATGCCAACGGAAGGCCATTCAGAAGTGAGACCATCGATCAGATTTATGACCCTGAGTCCATAATTACTAATCCGGTAACCATTTTCGAACCTGGGGATTCAGTTGTTTACGTGAATGCACCGAGTGGCTTTGTAAATAATGGCGGAATTACGAGGACATGGCACGATCATTACGTGCAGGAGTACACCATTAAGAATACCGTAAAGTTCTTTCCTGATAGCAAGTTTCATACGCTCACCTTCGGTCAAGAACATCAAGAAACTCAATACCAATGGGCAGATGTGAGCAGCCCGTGGGTTGGTGCACCGATTCAAATCAACGATACGCTCACTACACCCGCCATTAGCATCGGCACCAGCAGTGATATTTGGGCGGTAAATGCTGCCGATGGTGGATTGTTTGTAGAGGACAATATTGTGTATAAAGGAATCAACGCCTCACTTGGATTGCGTCTTAACTATTGGGCGTATGGAAAGTTTGTGGACGATGCCATAGAAAATCCAGATGCCTTAATTATTGATGAGGTTCGAACGCGCTATGACAGGCGTACGGTGGGCATTCTTGGGAGAAGGTTCCAAGCGAGATTGTTGCCAAGAATCAATGTCTCCTTTCCAGTCACAGAGAATAACGTGCTCTATTTCAACTATGGACACAGCATGCGATTGCCACATCCTCGATTTGTATATGCTGGACTTGATCCCGAGTTTCAAGACAGAGGATATTTGAGTAGGTTAGGAAACCCTGACTTAAAGCCTGAAACCACCGTTTCGTATGAAATGGGCATTAAGTCACAGGTGACCAGAAAACTTGGCATCACCTTCACCGCATTTAATAATGATAAGTATGACTACATCGTCACACGAACCATTGTTATTGAAGATCAAACTGGAAGATTAGTTGATAAAACCACATCTATCAATCAAGACTATGCACGCATCATTGGCCTCGAACTGGGCATCAATTATCGTGTAGGTAAGTACATCCGAACCTTTGTTAATGGCGCTTATCAGGTAGCAACGGGCAAGTCAAACTCTGCAGCCGAATCGCTTCTTCAAATCAGGCAGACAGGATTTGTCAATACCACCAAAGAACAATACTTGGCTTGGGATAGACCTTGGGACTTCAAAGGTGGTGTGATTTTCACTGCAGACAGCACCATACGCATTGGTAAAATCTCGCTAAATGGATTCAGAGTTTTCATCACGGGTACTTATAAATCTGGGCTTCGATATACGCCTCATGAACTTACTAGTCAAACCGATATTGGCCGTCCGATTTATACGCCTATTGTTGATCAGCCTTTTGCCGAAGTGGGGAAAGACTGGCACTGGGTCGATTTGAGATTAACCCGAGACTTCGTTACAAAAAAGAATCGCGGTGTTTCTCTTAGTGTGGAAGTCAAGAATGTGTTTAACACACTCAATTCTCAAATTATAAATCCAGTTACGGGTAGGGCATATGAAGTAGGTGACCCCGTTCCAGAAGACTGGCGAGATCCAGCATTTCCAAATCCACTGGACGGAGGACTGTTACCTACAGACCCCGCAAGGTTTACTCCTGGTCGTCAAATTTTATACGGAGCATCATTTAGGTTTTAATGAGAGGGATAGGCATACATATCGTCATAGCTTCATTGGTTTTCGCCACGAATGGTCATGCACAAATCTTACCGAATTTAGGTGGACAGCGTGCAGGAATCTCTACGCTCACGTTTTTGAAAAATGACATCAGCCCCAGATCAATGGCGATGAGTGGAGCCAACCTTACCTTAAGCGCTGATGGTATGAGTGCTTTTCATAATCCTGCATTGATGTCGCAAAGCGAATTTGCAAGAGTTACTGCCAGCTCACTGGCGCTTGGAGCAGGTATTCAGCATGGTTGGCTCAGTGGGCTTGTTCCTCTCAAAGGCTCAAGCAGCGCCTTTGGTTTAAACCTAAATTATATGGGTACAGGAGCAATGAAAGTGCGAACCGAGTTTCAACCTGGTGGAACAGGTGAATTATTCTATGCCACGCAAATGGCTGCAGGACTGGCTTATGCTAAAACCTTGAGTGACCGATTCAGCTTCGGAATAAATATGAAATACATCAATGAACGCTTGGCTCAATACACAAATCACACGGTGGCTGCGGATTTAGGCTTTTTATATACCACCGATGTCCGTGATTTAAAGTTTGGCATTGTGGTGAAAAATTTTGGTGGCAACTCATCGCTTAATGGTGATTATCTGGCGGTGGATTTTAATCGCAATGGAGTATCACTCGACCAGTATGCTGTGCCAACGGTCTTCCGCATTGGAGCTTCTATGAAACCTATACAGCAAGAGACACAATCACTCATGGTTGCTGTGCAGCTCGAGCATCCAAATGACAATAGCGAAAACATCCGATTAGGGGTAGAGTATGAATATCGAGAATTACTCTATCTGCGCACCGGGTATCAGATAAATGTGGCTGGTCAACGAGCTCCAACATTTGGTGTTGGATTCCGTCCAAGATTTGGACGCAATATTTTATTGATCAACTATGGCGTGAACTTCACGCAGTACCTCGGCACCTTGCATGCGTTTGGTATTGATATCGGAATTAATACAGACAAAAGAGAATGAGGGGTATCCAATTAATATTGATTGCATTGGTGACTCTGCTATCGAGTTGTGAGGGGTTTTTTGGCAA
>JALRDM010000045.1 GCA_023262195.1 Salibacteraceae bacterium
TGTACATGAGCGATGCCATCAAGGCTACCATAGACATTATGCAGGCACCAAGTGACCAAATCAAAATCAGATCAAGTTATAATATTAGTGCTATGAGCTTTAATCCAGCTGAAATTGCGGTTGAAATCTCAAAGCATATTCCAGAGTTTCAAATTTCATATGCTCCAGATTTTCGTCAGGAAATTGCTAATGATTGGCCTGCAAGTATTGATGATAGTTTAGCCAGAGAGCATTGGAATTGGAAAAACGATTACGACTTAGCAGGCATGACATCGGATATGCTTGAAAACCTAAAACGACAAAAAGCTTAATGGTTGTGACAGGGAAGTTGAATGAATGGATAAAAAATCTATGTGGTTGTGGGAATAAAAGTATCTATCGACCGCTTTCTATGATGACCAAATATTTCCACTTCGCGCTATTTTTTTCTCTCTTGCTAACTGCCTCTGACCTTATTGGTCAAAACAAGACCAATGAATCAGGAAGGCGAGTAGGTATGTGGGTGATTACAGGCGCTGAATCGACCAAGCCTGGTTACGCAGATAATGCTAAGGTTGAGGAAGGAAAGTATGAGAATGGCCGAAAGGTCGGGCTCTGGAAATTTTATTACCCAAGTGGAAAAATCAAGGCGGAGATAACTCACGAAAATGGGCGTCCTAAGGGTCCATACAAAACCTACTATGAAAACGGTCAGGTAGAAGAGCAGGGCAATTGGGCACTCACCAAGCAGACAGGAAACTTCAAGCGATACTATGAAAATGGCCAAGTAGCACAGGACTTCACTTTTGATGCTTCAGGCAAGAGAAACGGTCCGCAGAAATACTTTTATGAGAATGGTCAATTGATGATCGAAGGGAACTGGAACGGTGGGAAAGAAGACGGTGCCGTAAAGGAATACTACGAAGACGGTTCAGTTAAATCTGTGCGAGTATTCAATGGTGGACAAATGGACAAAGCGCAGTCTACATTTAAACAGCCTAAAACTGCAGCTGTAGCCCCAGTAGCACAGCCAGAACCTGTAAAAGACGCGTCCAATAATGTGAAAAAGACTGTAAGAGTCTCTACAGCAACAGCAAATCCGAATATCGGTACCTTCGATGGCAATGGCCAACATACTTTATACAATAAGGACCGTCAAATCTCACAGAAGGGCATATTTAAGGATGGTAGGCTTGTCGATGGCAAGGTTTACAAGTACAACCGAGATGGGATTCTTACAAACATCGAGCTCTACAAAGGAGGCCAATATATTGGCGAAGGAGTCATCGACAAAAGCATGATGTAATATCCATTCGTGCACACAATGTGTGACCTTATCTTTGCGCCCCTTTTCAAGATATTATGAACGCATTGCACATTTACAATACAATTTCTGGATCCAAGGATAAGTTCGAACCTATAAACCCACCATTCGTAGGACTATACGTTTGTGGGCCTACCGTTTACAGCAATGTGCATTTAGGGAACTGCAGAACATTCATCTCCTTTGACCTTGTGAATCGATATCTGCGTTACCTCGGTTATAAGGTTAGATATGTTCGAAACATCACAGATGCGGGCCACCTCGAAAGTGATTCGGATCAAGGTGAAGATAAGATCAGTAAAAAGGCGCGGCTTGAATCATTAGAACCGATGCAAATTGTGCAGACCTATACCATTGATTTTCACAATAAAATGGAAATGTTCAATACACTTCCACCCGATATTGAACCTACAGCAACAGGTCACATAATAGAACAGATCAATACCATACAGGCCATACTTGATAAAGGCCTCGCGTATGAGGTGAATGGGTCGGTCTATTTTGACGTGTTGAAGTATTCTAAATCTGAGGATTATGGCCAACTGAGTGGTCGAAAAATCGATGAACTGATCAGTGGATCACGTCAACTTGATGGGCAGGAGGAGAAGAGAAACCCAATAGATTTCGCCCTTTGGAAAAAAGCATCGCCTTCACACATTATGCGGTGGAATTCTCCATGGGGAGAAGGATTTCCTGGGTGGCATTTAGAGTGTTCTGTGATGAGTACCAAGTATCTTGGTGAAGAGTTTGACATACACGGTGGCGGAATGGATCTCAAGTTTCCTCATCATGAGTGCGAGATTGCTCAGAACCATGCAGCCACAGGAAAGCACACAGTAAAGTATTGGATGCATGGAAATATGCTCACGTTTGAGGGTACTAAGATGTCAAAATCACTAGGAAACTCAATCTTACCAGATGAATTGGTGAGTGGCAATCACAAGCTTCTGAAAAAAGGCTTTGACCCAATGGTTGTGCGTTTCTTTATGCTTCAAGCTCACTACCGAAGCACGTTGGATTTCTCAAATGAGGCATTAGAAGCTTCTGAAAAAGGTTATCAACGATTGATGTCGGCTGTTGGTCAAATCGAAAGTTTACCAGCGAGCTCGACAAACGAAGTGGATGTGAATCAATTCAAGGCGGATTTTGAGGGGGCAATGAACGATGATTTCAATAGTCCAATCTTAATCGCCCACATGTTTGACGCAGTAAAGGCTATTAACTCTGTGAAAGATGGAAAGCTCAAACTGGGTGCGCCAGATAAAGAGCAACTCATTGAGCTCATGCATGCTTTTGTGTTTGACATCTTAGGGCTTAAACCTAGTGGGCAGGGTAGCAATCGAGAATTGGTCGATGGATTGATGGATGTTATAATCGAGATGAGAACACGAGCTAGAAATTCGAAAGATTGGGAAACATCGGATGCTATTCGCGATCGACTAAATGGTTTAAGCATTACCGTCAAAGACGGAAAAGATGGAATCACGTGGGAAGTAAAGTGACTAGATTATGGTTTTTAGGAATTTTGATTTCAATCACCGTTATCTCATGCGGTGAAAAAGAGGTCAAGGATCAGCCTCAGAAACCCATTAAGACCGAAAAGAAGCCAACCATCGAGATTCTTGTTACTCCTGAGTTTAATGCCGATTCAGCCTATGCTTTTATTGAAAAACAAGTGTCATTTGGACCGCGAGTTCCTAATACGGAAACGCACAGGTCTTGTGCTAAATGGTTGGAGTCAAAACTGAAATCGTATGGCCTCAAAACCAATGTTCAAAACGCTCAATTAACCGCCTATAATGGACAGGCGCTGGAGATTTTCAACATCATGGGCCTAATAAATCCCGAAGCAAAAGATCGAATTATGTTCAGCGCTCATTGGGATAGTCGCCCTTACGCTGATCGAGATACGGAAAAAAGAAATAAGCCCATCGATGGGGCCAATGATGGAGCGAGTGGAGTTGGTGTTTTAATTGAAATGGCACGGATCCTAACCCAAGATTCTAGCTTCAAAGACCTCGGGGTTGATGTTGTTTTTTTTGATGCGGAAGATTATGGGAAACCTGAGGGATCAATGATAGGTCGTTCAAGCGATAGCTGGTGCCTTGGCTCTCAGTATTGGTCTCGAAATATTCCTATTCCAAATTATGCTCCTAAATATGGCATTCTCCTCGATATGGTGGGGGCTTCGAATGCGGTATTTCCTAAGGAAGGAATAAGCATGTACTACGCGCCAAACATCGTAAACCGAGTATGGAAGATTGCCTCGGCAATGGGGTATGACG
>JALRDM010000092.1 GCA_023262195.1 Salibacteraceae bacterium
CACTGATTCCGAAGGCACTGGTTTCATCAATTTTGGTTGCAAATCCAGCATAGTCATACTTGGCAATACCCGCAAAGTATTCTGCGTGTTGAGCAGCTACTTGGAGATTATCATCGATCTTGGTCAATCCAGCCGGATTCCAGTACGCTGAGGTGACATCACTTACAGAGGCCACTTGCGCTTTGCTCATACCCAAGGCTCGAGCACCAACACCAATGCTCAGGAATTCATTGCTGTACTTGCGGGTTTGAGCAAATACAGAAACGCTGAGAACAACAAAAACAACAGAAAAAATGATTGAAATACTTCTCATAATCAAAGCCAAACAAATGTACGAAGGAATTATGCTGCGGGTTTGGAACGGACATAACTGCTTTTTACCATGAAAATTGCCCTAAACACTACTGTTTAAACGCAATATATTCGCCAAATGTTGAAAGCCATACTTCGCTTCATTCCCAACTTTCTCACACTGTGCAATGCCGCTTGCGGTGTGGCTGGGATTGTTTTAATCGGAAATGAGAACATGATTGGTGCGGTTTATTGCGTTAGTATCGCTCTTTTTCTCGACTTTCTCGATGGTTTTGTTGCTCGATTGTTAGGCGTACAAAGCGAACTTGGCGTGCAGCTCGACAGTCTGGCCGATGGCATTACGTTTGGAGCGCTGCCTGGGCTTATTCTATTTCAAATGATTGTGATATGTGAAGGCGCATATTTTGTTGATTCAACGCAGTGGCCCTTGGATGTGTGGATAAATGCCTCTATTGCTTTGATCGTGCCGATGGCGGCTGTTTATCGATTGGGAGTGTTCAACTTAGATCAGTCGCATCCACCTCATTTTCTTGGATTGCCAACTCCTGCGATGACCTTGGCAGTATTGGGCATTCCACTCGTGTTGGAGCTTAATTATCACCTCAATTTTTATCATGTTATTCCAGATTTTTTACTCGAAGTATTGAGAGATGAGCGAAGGTGGAGTGCTACTGATGTTTCCATTGTAAAAATGATGAATCAAAGCTGGTTTTATCAGGCGCTATCCGTGTTTTTGGCTTTAGCGATGGTTACTCGTGTACCGATGCTTTCCTTAAAATTCAAAGGACTTAGCTGGACGGTGAATAAATGGCGCTATTCCATACTTATTTGGGTATTGATTTGCTATTTCATTTTCTTGGTGCCGTACATTGATCTCCCTTTATTTAATTGGGGGCTGATCGACTATTTGGTGCTCCCAATATTTATGATCGGGTATTTCGTGCTCTCATGGATTTATGCCATTTTTGGCGCACCAAATTCACAGATAGAATAGTATGAAGTTTAAGGCCGAAATCGATATCATGCCCCATGCCAATCTGCTTGACCCACAAGGGAAGGCAGTTTCATCTTCCATGGGTAATCTTGGGTTGAATGAAATCACTTATGTGAGAATTGGTAAGCACATCACGCTCGAAGTGGAGGCTGAAAATGAATCTATTGCCAATGCTAAGGTTGATGAGGCGTGCAAAAAGCTTCTTTGCAACCAGATTATGGAGAGCTACTCGTTTGTGCTTTCTTCTTGAGCCTTTTTGTTGACAGGTTTAACCTTTTTCAACTCAAAATTCTGACCCAGATAAACGCGCCTCACTTCGGGGTCGTTCGCTAAGTCTTCGGCAGAGCCCGCTTTTAAGATATTCCCTTCAAAAAGAAGGTATGCTCTATCGGTAATCGAGAGTGTCTCTTGTACATTGTGATCGGTGATAAGGATGCCGATGTTTTTACTCTTAAGTGTACTCACAATAAATTGTATATCCTCAACGGCAATCGGGTCAACCCCAGCGAATGGCTCATCCAACAAGATGAAATTTGGATCGGAGGCAAGTGCACGAGCAATCTCGGTTCTTCTGCGTTCGCCTCCGCTCAATAAGTCACCTCTATTGGTGCGCACGTGTTGTAGCCCAAACTCATCCAAAAGCGCTTCTAGTTTTGCTTTTTGGTCAGATTTGCTCATGCCTTTGCGCATCTCGAGCACGGCTTTAATGTTGTCTTCTACACTCAGTTTTCTAAATACAGATGCTTCTTGAGGCAGGTATCCCACTCCTTGTTGTGCCCGTTTGTACATCGGGAGACCTGTAATGTCGCGACCATCGAGATAGATCTTGCCGCTGTTGGGTTTGATCAAACCAACGATCATGTAGAAGGTGGTGGTTTTTCCAGCTCCGTTGGGCCCGAGCAAACCTACAATCTCGCCTTGCGATACATCCACAGATACACCTTTTACTACCGTTCTACTTCGGTATTTCTTTACAAGGGCATCAGCTTTTAGTATCATATTAAAACTCAATTTGGAAGGTTAGCCTCACTCCAAAAGGCACCACATTTGGATTGTTCAAATATGACAATCTCCAGAGCGCATCAACTCTAAAAATCTTTAAAATATTCTCAACGCCCACGCCAGCTTCAAAATAGGGTCGGTTTAAGTCATAGAGATTAGCAGGAAACTCCAGCTGAGTTCTATGTCTGTCAGAGAGCCCGCCAATGGCACTGCGCAGTGTGGCAACTTCTCGCCATTTTAATTTTCCGAATAATGGCACTTTATTGAAGAATAGACCATTAAAGTGATGCGTGTAGAAAACGGATACCCACTGATCGCTTATGAACTCATAAAAGTTCATGAGGTTGTATGAATAATCATCATAGAAATAGGTTTGGTTGCCTGGAAACATTTGCAACAGCGGATATGGAAGGGTCCCCCAAATTTTTCCTACATCAACAATAATTTCACTTTGACCAATGGGGTTGATTGGGAAACGGTCCGCTACCCTTAAGGATAGTCGCTGGTATTCGTAATCTCCACCTAAGAATCCTTTGATTCCAAACCTTGCATTTAACTCAACAATGGGAAACTTTGTTCCAAGGCTTACTCGGTCTAACTTTCCTTCGATAAAGCGCTCTTGAAAAGCAAATCTCACACCAACCGAGAGATCGGCTGTGCTTATTCTGTTGATATCCCTAATGGTGCCGTCTGAAGCTTCCCTTTGAAAAAGCACATCACCAACCGACCACATATCCTTTCTGCCAAATTCAACTTTGGAGCTCAATCCATGAAAGAATTCAATCTCATAGCCGCCTTTATACTTCTCAAATGCATTGAATCGAAATGGGGCTCTCCGAAATACGGATGAAAGGATATTGTCTGTTTTCCAAGCATTGGCACTTTGGCCCAGCTGTTCAAGGTCTTTCTGAGCGCTGAAGCTCACTATTTGGCGAGGTGATTTCGAGAGGAAATATCGTGCCCCAGTTTTATACTTAAACCATTGGTCTTTGGTGCCATAGGCAATGTATCCATTGAGTTCAAGTTTGTCACTAAAGTTTGCATTGGTTCTACCACCTATCCTTGGCCTTACGCCCTCTACTTGGTTAAAGCTGAGCGCAGTGTAGTAGGGTCCAAGATCAACATATTTAGTCTCATAATGTCCGTTGATGAACAAGGTAATGATGTCAACATAAGTTCTAAAGGCTTTGATGTTTTGGATGGTATCCACCATTTCATACACCTTATATTCATTATCACTGAGTTTTTCTGGACGTTGGTCCTGCCAAAAATCATCCGTATGATAGTTGGCACTATCAGAGACTACAAGGTTGTTGAATCGGCTGTAGAAATTATCTTCTTTTTCTTCGTTGATCTTGAAATCATCATAGATAGTGGTTTTGCGACCATAGAATCCGACCGCTTTATCAGAGATGTTGAAATCAACCACTACATTTTCTTTGGTAAGCATCCAAACCTCATCTTCAACCTGATCATATTCGTGGTGTACAGAAAAGCTATTAATCCAATTGATGTTGGCAGATTCAAGAATGTGGGCATCTATCTGCTTCACCGCATAAGTAGTATCATGTATCCACATCTCACCTTCAAAAACGAGTTCGCTTCGCCTGCGAGGTATGAAGGCGATTTGAAAGCATTTTTTACCATCCAATATTGCACTATCCAAAAGATAGTATTTATAAGATACCGGCCCAAAATCGGACAGAGGACTCACGAAGCTTTTACCAAATGCATCCACATAGTTTTCATAAATGTTGGTGTTTTGGTACATGTCTCCTAAAAACTGGCTTACACTCTCATTTTTTACTCCGGCTACCTTCGTTGCCTCGATAAACTCCATAGAGCTTTTGGGGGTTTTTCGGTAGTAGTATCGAGATACAGATTCGGTAAGAAATATGGGTAGAAAAGGTTTCTCCTCAGATGTGCTGTCAATATTGTCAAACACAAAATCAAACGGCTTCATCACGCGCTGGTTTTTAAAGCCTTCGTTGATATTGTTCATATCAAACTCAATCTTGTTGTAGACATCATATTCATAAGCGAGAAGTTTTTCCCGGTTATTCGCTTTTTTATTACGAACCACCTTCTTCATTAATTCTACTGCGGGGTCTTTGTCTCGCTTATCTGCAGTGATGGTAACCGGTCCAAGCGCAATACCAGTGACCACAATTTGAAAATCGATGATTTGCGACCGATCAGCTCTTACCTTTTTGGCCAAGGGTTTATAGCCCAAAGTGGAAACAACGAGTGAATCGGTAGGGTAGTAGGTTTCGATTCGATAGGTGCCATTATCATCAGTAATGGTTCCGATTTTACTGTCCTGAAAGAAAACGTTTGCAAACGGAATGGGCTCCCCCGTTTCGCTATCGACCACCTTACCTGCTACAATTGTCTTTTGTGCAATACTTGTGAGGCTCACGAACAAAGTGAAAACCAGTAGCGCAATGGATCTACATAAGACCGATAGTGTCACGACTCAATGGCATTTTTTGTGACCATTCCTGATATCCAAATGCTTATTTCATAAAGAATGAGAATCGGGATAGTCACCAATATTTGGCTAAATATATCGGGAGGAGTAATTACGGCCGATAGAACCAGTGCTGAAACAATGGCGTGCCTTCTAAAGGCTCTTAATACCTTAGGCGATAATACTCCAGCCCGTGTGAGAAAGAACACCGCTACTGGGAGTTCAAACACTGCTCCGCAAGCCAGGGCCACTGTAGTTACCAAGGATATATAAGTGCTAAGGGTTGGGTTATTTAAGACGGCATCACTTACTTGATAGTTGAGAAAGAAGTTTATTGAGAGCGGGCTAATCACGAAATAACCAAAACATACACCACACATGAAGAGGAATGAAGTCGCCAAAACAAAACCTCGTGCATACTTTCTTTCTGAAGCCTTAAGGCCTGGAGCTATGAATCGCCATACTTCCCAAATCAAATAAGGGAATGCGATAATGATTCCTGCTACTATGGCTGTAAGAATGTGAGCACTGAATTGCCCTGCCATGGTTAAGTTCACTAAATCTGGCAGGTCCTGGCCTATGCATATGGCCCCATTCGGGAAGAGACTAGGGAGCAATTCACTAAAAAAATCGCTCATTTTACATAGCAATCGATAGGTGATGAAATCTGCGCGCTTAGGACCAAAAATGACAGTGTCAAAAACAAAAGCCTTGAAAATGAAAGCCCCAATGGCAGCAATGAGAATGGCGGAAATTGAGCGTATTAAGTGCCACCGAAGTACCTCGAGGTGATCGAGGAAAGACATTTCATCGTTGCTTGATTCGTTGGTCATCTTTGGTTTTGGTCAACTACAAATATCTCTTAAATGCCTCGGCTGAGCGATTACTCGTGTCAATTCCTCTAACAATCATCTGCTTATTGCTATATCAAGTTGAAAATGTGATTGTTACAATTATATTTGTTGGGGTGAAAAAACGGATTCATTTAGCGCTTATTATATCAGCCATCACTGCTGGCCTCATGGCTATTTCAAACGTTGAGTTGGCTGGCAAGGCTCAGTCTGTTTCGAGTTCGACAATAGGTAAGATTTTAGACTACGTTTCTGTGGCAGTTGATGAATCAACTACCGAATCGAGCAAAAAGACAAGCGAACCTAAAGAAGATTTCACCTTCAATTTCCCGAACATTTTCGACATTTTTCGGTCTATTTTCTAAACATCCACCGTTGTTTTGCATCGGTGAAATGAACACGGAGATATGAAGAGTGGAAGTCCGTCAAAGGCGGTGATGATTTGGTTGTGGATTGGCATTGGGATGATTCTGACCATGGTGGTAATTGGAGGCTTAACTCGGTTAACACACTCGGGTTTGTCTATGGTCCATTGGACCTTTGCAGGTTCTCTACCCCCAATGGATGAAGCATCATGGATTGCAGAATTTGATCGATACAAGACTTCGCCTGAGTACATTGAACTACACAGTCATTTCAGCTTAGATGATTTCATGTCAATTTATTGGTGGGAGTATATCCATCGAATGTTTGGCCGTTTGATTGGATTGGTATTCATAATTCCTTTTGCGTTTTTTGTCTTTACCAAGCGCATATCAAAAGCGATGTTGCCCAAATTCTTTGTGATCCTCGCACTTGGTGCAACGCAAGCTTTGCTGGGTTGGTTTATGGTGAAAAGTGGACTTGTTGATGTGCCTCGTGTAAGTCATTACCGACTTGCAGCTCACTTGACCACTGCATTTATCACATGCTCATATATATTTTGGGTGTTGCTCCAGTATCGAGACCAGAATAAGTCCTACGATAAATCAAACAGTACAAGTTGGGCTTGGCTTTTGGGTGGGGCCCTTGTTTTTCAAATTGTGTATGGTGCATTCGTAGCAGGTCTAAAAGCGGGTTGGGTGCATAATACTTGGCCTTTGATGGATGGGCATATTATCGCTCCTGCAGTTTGGGCCCTGGATAGTATTTCTCAAAGCTTAATGGAGTCCAAATCTGGAGTTCAGTTTGTACATCGTACCATGGGCTTAATAGTTTTTGGCCTAGCGATATACACTGCTTACCAATACAGGGTGTCTCAATGGCTAAGAAAACCTACCATGCTTTTCGCGATTTGTATCACGATTCAATTCTTACTTGGGGTGACCACACTTCTTCTTCAAACTCCAATTGAATTTGCGGTTACGCATCAAGTCTTTGCTCTTGTAACCCTCCTGAGTTGGGTGTGGTTGCTCTACTCATTCAAGCATCAGAAGTCCAGCGAAGGGATTCAACAAGGTGTTTGATATCTCCCTTGACGTAGTCAATCACAGGGGCAAGCGAATCCTTGTTCGGTTTTACGTTGAAATAGAGCGAACCCCTTAGAAAATGTGATGTACTGTCCGTGACAAAAAACTGCATGTCACTGGCGGTCTCTCCCTTGAATTCATAGATAAGTCCAAAAACACGCGAAGTATTGTTTTCGATTCTGCTTTCATTGATTGCCGTAGCCTTCGTCACGTGTTTCATAGCCAGCTTGCGGTTGTCTTCGATTTGCGTTACCAGGTCACCGTCAATTTTTGAATATGTCAAATGAATGGTGGCATCAAATTTTGGGTAGTAGATATTGTACCAACACGGTTTACTTCTGTGTCGCTTATCTACAGTGAGGTAACTATATCGAGAGGCCTCAAAGGTGTATGGGCAATCCCATGAGTTTGTGTCAGGCGCTATATAGGATGGTTCAGGTAAATCGATTCGTACGTAAGCTTTTGGCTTTGGAACAAAATCTCCTTGACATCCGACAATGATCAGTGAGATGCATGCAAGAACCATTGAGAATTGTTTCATTCTTGTTCTTTTGGGTCTAACGAAATCTTCACCTGCTTCACCCTGCGTTTATCCGCAGCTTCAATTGTAAATTGATAATTTTCAAACTTGATTTTTTCATTTTTCAATGGGATCTTACCACATAGCTCCAATATGAAACCAGCAATGGAGTCACTGTCACCTTTAGCTTGCTCAAACTTTTCACCACTAATATCAAGAATGCGATACATATCAATGAGGGCTGTTTTTCCTTCAAATACGTAGTTGAATTCATCGAGCTTGGAGTAAACAATTTCGTCTTCATCAAACTCATCACTTATTTCTCCAACGATCTCTTCAATAATGTCTTCAAGGGTAATTATTCCTGAAGTGCCACCGTATTCATCCACTACGATAGCCATATGGTTTTTAGTTTCTTGAAACTCACGGAGTAGGTCGTCTAGCTTTTTGTTTTCCGTTACAAACACTCCTGGTCGAAGCAAACGTTTCCAATCAAATTCTGGTTTTTCATCAAGGTATGGCAACAAATCTTTTACATAAATCACACCAACCACATCATCAAAAGAACCCTTGTAAACAGGGATTCGAGAAAATCCAAAGTCCATAATTTGCTTTTGAAGCGATGCGTAGTCCAACTCTTGGTCAAAACAGGCTACATCAACCCGAGGGGTCATAACTTGCCTCACTTCAGTAGTTCCAAACTTTACAATTCCGCTAAGGATGCGCTTTTCATCCTCTTGTGTATTCCCGTCACTAGTTAACTCAATGGCATGGGTTAACTCATCTGCGGTAACTTGATTATTATTTGATTCTAGCTCCTTGGCACGGGCATTGATTTTGCGCGTTGAACTCACCATATACTTTGAAATGGGCCAAAAAAGCTGCCTCATAAAGGTGAGTGGAAGAGACATAACAAGGGCCAAATCTTTGGGTCTACGGGTGGCATAAACCTTAGGCGAAATCTCTCCAACGATAAGGATAATCAGGGTGACAATAATTACTTGAACCAAAAAAGCCAGGAGTACTTGATCGCCAAAATCAAACAGCGATTGCATTAGAAATGTCGACAGGATAATGATGGCCACATTGACTAAATTATTGCCAATTAAAATGGTGGCTAACAGAGCATTTGGTCTCGATAGTAAGTCCACAACGCGTTTTGATCTTCGGCTTTCTTCCGCTTCTAGATCATCTCTGTCTTGCGGAGACAATGAAAAAAAAGCTACTTCAGAACCACTAATAAGTGCTGAAAGAATCAATAGCACCAGCATAATGACAAGCTCTAAGACAATCCCAGTGGTAACAGGCTGCAATATTTGAAGAAGCGAGATCGAAAGAGGGTCCGGGTCCACGTAAAGTGATTAGTTAAAACGGAAGATCGTCAAACGACTCATCGTCTGATGAATCTGGAGAGAGATCAGCAGTAGGTTTAGCCGATGGTTTTGAAGGAGCAGAAGGCTGTGAGCTTCCTCCACCTTCATTGCGACTTCCAAGCATGGTCATGTTGTCGCCTTCAATTTCAGTTACGTACCGAGTGTCACCATCTTTTTCGTAAGACCGAGTACGAAGTTTGCCTTCTACGTATACTTTATCTCCTTTTTTAAGATACTTCTCGGCCACATCGGCAAGTCCTCGCCACACATTTACACTGTGCCACTCAGTATTGGTAATCCGCTCACCTTCTTTATTGGTGTAAGACTCAGATGTGGCTAATCTTAGACGAGCCACTTTTACCCCGTTTGGGATTACTTTAATTTCTGGGTCAGCGCCCAAGTTTCCTACTAGAATTACCTTATTAACTCCTGCCATATCTTACGTTTCAAGTAGAACAAACCTACACGATTTTCGTGGGTGTGCAAAGGTTATTTCTCTTTGGTTTTCAACCATTCGTGATTTTCAAGAAATCGATCGATTAACCTAGGAAGGGCTACTTCCGCCAGTTTTTTGATGGGTACATTACGTAGGTCTTTTTCAATGTGATCCGCTTCAATGTGATAGAATATGGCGTGTATGTTTTGATGTGACAATATGTGCTTTGGAGCTTCTGCTATACTCACTATTGACTTCAATCGCGCTTTGACCTCTTCTTGGAAAAAGTCGAGAGATAAAGTTGCTTTAGACTTTGTTTCAATCATTGGAAATTGCCATAAGCTCGCCCAGATTCCTTGATTATCACGTTTTTCAACTATGGTGCGATTGCCAGATTGAACTACAGCAATGTGAAAATAACGATCTGTCTTTTTTGTCTTTTTTGTCTTTACGGGTAACCGTTCCGCCAAGCCCTGTTGGTATGCCAAGCAGTGCTCCTGAACAGGACAGGTAAGACATTGAGGATTCTTTGGCGTGCAGACCATAGCGCCAAAATCCATCATTGCTTGATTATGCTGAGAAGGCTTTTGATTCGATATTAAAAGGTCAGCATGCTCCTTAACCTCATTGGTAAAAGATGATGTATGTGTGGCTTCCGTGATTGAGAATAATCTGCTCACCACTCGATTCACATTTCCATCGATGGCAGCCACCAGTTCTTCCGAAGAGATGGAAGCAATTGCGGCTGCAGTGTATTTGCCAATACCCTTGAGCATAATCAACTCATTGTATGTTCTGGGGAATGAACCGTTCATTTTATCCATGACGGTCTTTGCAGTGTGATGGAGATTACGCGCTCGTGAATAATAGCCTAGGCCTTGCCACAGCTTCAGAACTTCATCTTCTTTGGCTTTAGCTAGATCGCTTACCATTGGATACTCCTCTGCAAACCGCAAATAATAAGGGGTGCCTTGCTCCACTCTAGTTTGCTGCATTATAATCTCTGATAACCAAATTAAGTATGGGTCATTGGTTCCACGCCAGGCAAGTTGACGACCATTGGTTGAATACCATTGGTTGATTTTATCGCTTATGAGAAGATGCAATCGTCACTGTTTTGAGACGCTGAAAATACTTGGACCTGTGGTTTTCAATGTGTTGAAACAATTTTATATTTGCAGCCCGATTTTTTCGGACTAAGAAATATACTGAATATCAAAAGTTTATACCTTAAAAAAATATTATGACGAAGGCGGAAATAGTAAATGAGATAGTAGAGAAAACAGGATTAGAGAAGACGGAAGTACTTACCACCATTGAAGCGTTTATGGACAGCGTCAAAGAAAACCTAGCGAAAAACGAAAACGTTTACATGCGAGGTTTTGGAAGCTTCGTGGTTAAGCACAGAGCAGAGAAAACTGGTCGTAACATCTCCAAAAACACCACCATTGTCATTCCAGCGCACAATATTCCAGCCTTCAAACCTGCCCAAACATTTGTGGATAAGGTGAAGAATAACGTGAAATCTAAATAACTGAAATGCACCTAAAGCGCGGCCATTGGGTGCTTTTGTCCTTAACTGGACTAGTCATCGTTCTTTTAATTCTTGCCCCAAACACCCCGCTTACCTCATCTTTAGATGATCGTAAAAGTGACATGGGAAATCCACCTACGGTTGAGAATGATATTGACTCAGCCTTGGCCATGATCCAGAGTGAGGCTCCCATGCAGGGAATTCTTTTTTTGCGATCTATCGCGGAGGAGCATCCTGAAAACTTTAGGGCTCAGTATCACTTGGGAAGATTTTCAGTGCAGACAGGGCAATGGGAAAAGGTAATTGATCGGTTCACAGCAGTGCAGAGTATAGATCCAAATTTTGTGGAGTCATACTTCTGGATTGGGTCAGCCCATTTTAACCTTGGGCAAAAAGAGTTAGCAAAGGCCAGCTTGAAGCGATTCGTGGAAAGTGAAAAAGATAATATTCAGCTAATAACAGAAGCTGAAACAATGTTGAATCAAATTAAATAAAACATTATGCCAAGCGGTAAAAAAAGAAAGCGTCACAAGATGGCGACACACAAGCGTAAGAAGCGTTTAAGAAAGAATAGACACAAAAAGAAGAAGTAAGCTTCTAAACCAGCCCC
>JALRDM010000146.1 GCA_023262195.1 Salibacteraceae bacterium
CATTTTCCTTACCTCTTTCAAACGGTATCTCATTTTTAACTGACCCGTTTTCAAAATAGATGGTTTTCGATCCTACCAGTGTATCGCGTTGGTATTCGGAAGTATGCGTTAAAAAACCCTCCTTATTAAAAGATTTGGTTAAACCGTCTCTAAGGCCTTTTCTATAGGTGATTTCTTGTTTTAAAATGCCTTCTTCTGAGTAAAATTTCCAAATGCTATCAAGCTCAAAATCCTTGCGATTTCCTTCAGATTTTAATAGTCCACTGGGGTAGTAATTTTTCCAATAACCTTCGGGCTTTCCATTTTTAAGATTTCCTTCACTACTTATTTGGCCATTTTCAAAATAAAACTTGTTGAAGCCATTAGGATTGGTTTTGTTTTTTTGAGCTGAAACATTATAGGCTAAAAGTAGAGTTAGGCCCAGCAGTAATCCCAAAAGCCGTTGTTTTTTTTTATTCACTAAACCATTAATCATTAATTTTTAAATAAATCTATTATTATAATATATGCTGTTAGTTATGTGAATAGAAATTAAGCAATTCATTTGGATAGTGAAGTTATCAATTGAAGTGAACACAATCTAAACACAATACATGTGGTAAAGGTTGGGATATCTAATGTTATTGACAATGGTTAATAAGCATTAGTAACATGCCGCACTGTGAAAGAAAAAGATGGAGATAAGTATATGGAGTGCTCATTTCTTTCTATCAACTTTCAATAAGTATTGCAAGGTCTTCTCGATTAAAAAATCATAGGATAATCCAAGTGACAAACGCAAGAAAAATCTATCCCAAGTAATGAACCAAAATCAACAGGTTATGAATACCGATGAAGACGGTTTAACTTTGACCGAAATTAGTTTAATATGAAAATTGCAATTGGCTGTGATCATGCAGGGTATGAGATGAAAGCTGCTATAATCAAACACCTTCAAGACAAAAAACATCAAGTGGACAATTATGGAACTGATGGTCTTGAAAGTGTGGATTATACAGATTACGGACATCAAGTTTGCTCCGCGATTGAGTCAGGTAAAAATGACTTCGGAATACTAATATGTGGAACAGCCAACGGCATGACAATGACGGCCAATAAGCATAAGGATATACGTTGCGGTTTGTGTTGGTTACCAGAAATTGCCGAGTTAACAAAGCAGCATAATAACGCCAACGTGATTGCGCTTCCCGCCCGCTTTATTTCTATAGACTTAGCCATTGAAATTGTGGACGCATACTTAAGTGCGGAGTTTGAAGGTGGGAGACATCAGAGGAGAATAGACAAGATTGCGTGTTAGACTCACTAACTCTGATAGATTTAGAACAGGCGTATTCTCGAACATCGAAGGATATTCAAAATACACCTTTGATACGAAGCGGTTTTCTCAGTAAACGATGGGAAGCTGATGTCTTTCTAAAGTGTGAACAGTATCAAGGCATAGGCGCGTTTAAGATCCGAGGAGCTTCTAATTTTTGTCGTTTACTCCATGCAAATAGCGATAAGAGTCAAGTGATAACGCATAGCTCGGGAAATCACGCTCAGGCAGTGGCTTATATGGCGAGTATTCTAGGGTATAATGCTAACATTGTTATGCCCTCGAATTCTAATAAAGTTAAGATAGCTAATGCCAAACGATGGGGAGCAACCATACACCATTGTGAGCCAACAATTGAAGCAAGAGAAGCAAAGGCCAACACTTTAGTCAAAGAAAAAAAGGGCGTCTTGGTTCCCCCTTATGACCATGAATGGATTATTGCTGGCCAGGCAACAGCGAGCATGGAGTGTTTCAGAGAAGCGCCTTCCATCGACATCATTATGACACCTCTTGGTGGAGGAGGTTTGCTTTCGGGAACCTGTCTCGCTAGAAACTATTTTTCGAAGCAAACGGAAGTGATTGGGTCTGAGCCAAACAATGCGCGTGACGGTTTTGAAGGTTTAAAAGTGGGTAAGCGAGTTACGTCACATAAACCAAACACCATCGCTGATGGATTAAGAACCACAGTAGGCAAAATACCATTTGAAATACTCAAGTCGCATTTAGATAAACTCTGGTTGGCTTCTGAAGAGGATATTAGATATTGGTTTTATACCTTTTTGCGGGAAGAAAGAATGGTAGTTGAACCATCGTGTGTGGTTCCAATAGCGGCCGCTGATCAGCAAAAGAATTATCTCAAAGGAAAGCGAATTGTTATAGTAATAACTGGGGGAAATGTAGATTTTGACAATCTACCTTGATTACAGCAAGGGCCTCACCGATTTGACCATTGCTTCAATTTCACGAATAAATGCTCGCTTATTAAATTGTGGTCCGTAGACATAACCCTCGACCATATATTGTTTCTTGTTTGCATCATTATAAAAGGCTAAGGAGTAAAAAGGGCCTCCCATAAAAACACCTTTTACTCCGCCCATATGCCACAAACCTCTTATTTCTTTAGCCACCGATCGATTATAATTAATCGTAGTGATGCTTGGAGGAATATATCGGTCGCTGATGCTCATATAACTTTCTTTTGGTCCAGCCACTAAAGCTTTATTAATTTTTGATTTCCATGCGAGCAGACTACTGTCGCTAAACTGGAGGGTGTCTGTATATGGTCGGCTATAAATGAGTATTCCCTGGTTGATTTGGTGTTGTAATCCTCCAACAGGTTTTTTTCGATCAACACGCATCCAAACAATATTGTCTGATGTGATTTTTGCTAAGGCGATATCTTCTTGAAGTACAATGCTTACACCTGTAATTTCTGAAATCTTCTTATTCAAGTCTTTATTGCCAAAGGCTAGATTTCTGGATACAAGGCGGTTTATTTCTGCGCGATGAAACTCTTTCAGAACAGTTGAAAGGCCTGAATTAGCAAAGGTTTGAAACTCTTTCGATGAATTGAAGGTTACAATGATCTGTAGTTGATTTGTGGCGTAGACACTTTTTCTCTTCACCACGTTTAGCCCATTCGAAGGGTCTATTCTAAACTCTAATAAATTCCTGTGCGTTTTAAACACATCTGAAAACCCGCCTTTATTCACCTCAACCGTTGTAAACATGGGTTCATCTGCAGGCAAACCTGGAAAAAGTTCAAGCAACCCTTTTTTTAAATAGTTTGTTTCATCAAGCGCCCAAATGGCCTTTGGGGCAACTACCACAATTTCTCCTTGTCGCCCTGTGTATGCAGGCTTATAGCTGTCAACGCTTTCAGAATCTGTGCACGAACTAAATAGAACAATAAGAAACAGCGATAAATGAAGAGAAAGCTTAGCCATTTTTATTGACGATTATTTTTTGTCCTGGCTTCATATTGGTAAAGTCAACATCGCTGTTCCACCGTTTTAATTGATCCAGTGATATACCCTGTGCTTTTGCAATATCCCAAAGCGTATCTCCAGAGCGGATTGAGTACAAGGTGTTGTTGCCAGATTTGGAAATAATGGGTTTTGATGATGTGTTTTGAGCAGTCGTTCCATCTGTATATATGACCAGTTTTTGCCCAATACTCAAGCGCGTAGAGGTCAGTCCATTCCATTGCTGTAACTGGCTTACCGTACAGTGGTTTTGCGCTGCGATTTTACCTAGGTAGTCGCCCGATTGTACGATATAATACTGCTCTTTTGAGGGGACCGAAATGGGCTCAGACGAAGATATTTCAATGAGTGCCGCCTCTAAGAAGTCTTGGTTTGCAACCCAAAGATCTACCGCTTTTTTAGGAATACAAACGATGCTGTGCTCTTTATCATAGGCTGGCACAACGTCTAATCTGTAAGCGGGGTTGAGGTCTTTTAAAATTTCAACGTCCAATTGTAGCACGTCAGACAATTGCTCAAAAGATGCAGAGCCTTTTAAGTGAATGGTATCAACAGTATGCGCATAGAATGCGATAGTAGTTGGATAAATCAAATGTTCTTGATGGTAGGCAAAGAGATAATTTACTGCAATAAAAGCAGGTACGTATCCTCGAGTTTCTCGAGGTAGATAAGGATAAATATCCCAGTAGGTTTTTCCACCGCTACGCCTTATGGCTCTAGAAACACGACCTTCACCACAATTGTAAGCCGCTAGAGCTAAGTCCCAATCATTAAATAAGTTATAGAGGTGTTTTAAATATGCACAAGCAGCTTCGGTGGATTTTTTTGGATCGCATCGATCATCAACATATGAGTTGATGGTTAGCCCGAAGTTTTTACCTGTACGATACATAAATTGCCACAATCCTGTAGCCCCAGCGCGACTTTTTGCTGTTGGGTTGAGCCCTGACTCAACCACAGCTAAGTACTTCAACTCTAGCGGTAAGGCATGTTTATCTAAAGCTTCTTCAAAAAGCGGGAAATACTGCATGCTTCTACCTAAGCTATTAGAGCTTAGCAGGCGCTTTTTTGTCACATACAGATGAATAAAAGCCTCAACACGCTCGTTGTGAGATAAATCAAACGGTGTTTTTTTGTCAAGCACAGCAAGCCGCTCAGCATATACGTGGCTAGAATAAACGGGTACAGAGTCGCTGGTCATCAACTCGCACAACAAGATGAGAGAGTCATATGCGATCAACTCTTCATGATAGCAACGGATAATGCTGTCCAAATGGTCGGCATAAGGAATTGATCTCAGAGCAATCGAGGTGTCATTTACCGTCAGACTATCTTTTATCGTATAGTGTCCGCCAGCCACACCTACCGTGCTGAGGAAGATGATGAAAGAAAGAAGGCTAATAGACTTCATTTTAGCGTAAATCATCATTTAGAAAAAATATATTACTCATCTATAAGCAGGCTGCGCCCTGAAAAAGCGCTTCTTCTGCGAATGGTTTGCCCATAAGCTGAATACTTGTGGGTAAACCTTCAGATGTTTCACCCATTGGTATGGCTATCGCTGGGCTGCCGGCAAGATTAGCCTGAACCGTAAAAATATCCTCTAAGTATAGTGAGATGTTATCATCTGCTTTCTCACCTACTTTAAATGCTGGGTGTGGAGTGGTGGGTGAAATAACAAAGTCAGCTTCGTTCAACATTTCTTCAGTTGCTGTTTTTATGAGCCGCCTCACTTTCTGTGCTTTAGAATAGTAAGCGTCATAAAACCCAGTACTCAACACGAAGGTTCCGAGCATTATTCTGCGCTTTACTTCTTTCCCAAAGCCCTCGGTTCGGGAGTTAAAATAAGTGGATGGAATGTCTTCTGAGGCTTCGCTTCGCTTACCGTAATGAACCCCGTCATATCGTCCTAAATTTGAAGAGGCTTCGGCAGTCGTAAGCACATAGTAACATGGAATCATGTGATCAAGGTAAGGAAATGAAACGCTGGAAACACTATGTCCTTGGTCAGACAAGCGATTTATGCGGTCCATAAACTGTGCTTTAATTTCTGGGTTTAGTCCAGGGCTTTCGACCACTTCTTTTAAGTAAACAAAGCTGTATTTGTCCTTTTTAGAAACACCGCTTGTGACAGGGTTTGAAGAACAAGTTGAATCCATTTTATCCGAGCCTGCCATGCATTCGTAAACTTCCTGTGCGTCTTGATATGATTTTGCGATAGGCCCAATTTGATCAAAACTGGAGGCAAAGGCGATTAATCCATAGCGCGAAATACGACCATAGGTGGGCTTTAGCCCTACAGTTCCTGTAAATGATGCCGGTTGGCGTATACTGCCACCCGTATCAGAGCCAAGAGCAACCATGCACAAATCTGCGGCTACGGCAGCGGCAGAACCCCCGCTTGATCCACCTGGCACTCTTTCCAAGTCAATTGGATTTTTTACTCCGCCAAAAGCCGAATTTTCATTTGAGCTTCCCATTGCAAATTCGTCACAATTGA